>NZ_JBHVKW010000053.1:0-55069 GCF_042797905.1 Amycolatopsis sp. NPDC057786 | reverse complement strand
GAGTTTGCCAAACCAACTTTCGAAACGATAGTGGTTGCGAAAGTGGCTTTCGCAACACGCCACCTCTGACTTACCCCGCGATAAACCTCTTTATCACTCACGACCCCTTCGTGAAACCACTAAAACCGGCCTAATCGGACACCGCCGCCTCGAAGAGAGGCCTTTGTGAATACCTGTGCCGCCGCCGGCGTCCCACAAGTGATCGTGCAGCGCGGAGCACGTCGCGAAAGCCACGTTCGCGACGCCTGATGTCCCGAAAGTGGCTTTCGCGACACCTGGGCGCGAAGACTGGCGCTAGCCCGACCGTTCGCGACGGTAGTGACGGGCGGCCTTCGCCCGGTTGCCGCAGGTTTCCATGGAGCACCATCGCCTGGTGCCGTTGCGGGTCGTGTCGTCGAAGTAGAGGGTGCACACCGGATACGCCGAGCACCGCTTGATCCGTTCCGGGCGCACGCGAAGCAGGCTCAAGTAGCCGTATGCCGCGAGCCACGCAGGCCGCCAAGCCGCTTCCTCGACCTCGATCGCTTCTTCGGGCCCGCCTTGCCGAAGCTCCGGCCGCAACCGCCCGCGCGCCAGCACCTCGTTCAGCGCGCGTTCGGCGGAAGCGCCGGGGTTTTCGAGCACCTCGCGGAGGACGGAACGCGTGTGGCGCAACGGTTCCTCCGCGCCCGGCGTATCCGGAAACCCCCACTCGGCCAGCCAGGCACCGACCCCGCCGGGTTCATCGAAGACGTCCTGTTGCGCACCACGATCGGGCCACGTGGTGTTCAGCAGGTCGAGGGCGATCGGCTCGCCGACCAAGGGACGTTGCGGCACAGCGTCATCCTACCCTCCGTCGACCACTTGACAGGTTAGGTCCACCCCTGCTTATCTCTAACCGTTCAAACTTATTTAGATGGTTAGAGCAAGGGAGCGCCTGTCATGTCCGAAGCAACCCGGTCCGCCGATGAGGTCTTTCACCGCACGGCGACCATCGACGGCCGCGGCGTGTTCTACCGGGAAGCAGGCGATCCCGCCGCGCCTACCGTGGTGCTGCTGCACGGTTTCCCCACGTCGTCGCAGATGTTCCGCAAGCTGATCCCCGCGCTGGCCGACCGCTACCACGTCATCGCCCCCGACCACATCGGCTTCGGGCACTCGGACGCCCCGGCCGTCGATCGGTTCGACTATTCGTTCGAGAACCTGACCGCGATCACCCAGGGCCTCATCGACGCGCTCGGCCTGGACCGCTTCGCGCTCTACCTCCAGGACTACGGGGCGCCCATCGGGCTCCGCATCGCGAGCCGCCAGCCGGAGCGGGTCAGCGCACTGCTGGTGCAGTCCGGCAACGCCTACGTCGAGGGCTTCACACCGTTCTGGGATGTGCTGTTCGCGCACGCCAAGGACCGCGAAACCCACGAAGAAGCCGTGCGCGAACTCCTGGAGCCCGCGGCGACCCGCTGGCAGTACACCCACGGCGTCCCCGCCGACCGGCTGGACCGGCTCACCCCGGACACCTGGACCCTCGACCAGGCCCTGCTCGACCGCCCCGGCAACAAGGAGGTGCAACTCCAGCTGTTCTGGGACTACCAGTTCAATCTCGACGTCTACCCGGCCTTCCAGCAGTACTTCCGCGAGCACCGCCCGCCGACGCTCATCACCTGGGGCGAGCACGACGAGATCTTCGGCGCCGACGGAGCCCGCGCGTTCCTCCGTGATCTGCCCGACGCCGAGTTGCACCTCCTCGACGCCGGACATTTCGCGCTGGAGACACACGGCCCGGAAATCGCTGCCCTCATCAGGGACTTCCTCGGCCGCGCCCCGCGCTGACCGCCGTATCCTCGAGGCGAGTCGGAGGTGCGAAGTGACGGACGAACAGCTGCTCATCGAATTCGCGCTGACCCGCATGGACCATCCCGAACTCGACCTCGAGGAAGTGGCGACGCTGACCGTCCGGCGCCTTGGTGAGGACCGGATGCTGGACTTCGCCGGACGCACCCTCGTCAGCCGCGGCGAACTACGCGGAGCCGCGTTCCCGGCCGCGGTCGAACACGTGCTCCGGGTGGTCCTCACCTTGCGCGGCCCGGACGACTGACCAGCAAGGTCAGGACATCTCACACCGGCAGGTGATCGTCGCAGAAGGCGGCGACGTCTTCATCGATGAGGTGCGGCCCCCTCGGGGTCGCGCCGGAAGGCGGCGCGATAGTCACCGGGCCGCCTTCCCGTGTGCTTCGCGAAAAGCGCCGCGAACGTTCCCGGATCCCGGTACCCGACGGCGGCGCAGATTCCGGCGACCGTCCGATCCGTCGTTTCGAGGAGGTGCCGGGCGCGCCGGACACGTGAGGAATGCAGGTATTCGAGCGGCGTCTGCCCGGCCTCCTCCGCGAAGCGCCGCAGCAACGTCCGGGTGCTGACGTTGAAGCGTGCGGCCAAGGCGGCGAGGTCGTACCGGACGGCCAGGTTCTGGTCCAGCCATCGCATGACCCGGCGGGAAAACGCGTTGCCGGGCCGCGGCAGGAGACGCGTGTCGACGTACGGCGTCTGCGACGACCGCGCGTCGTCGACCAGCGCCACCCGCGCCGTCGTCCGTGCCACTTCGGCGCCGCTGTGCTCACGGATCAGTTCGAGCGCGAAGTCGTACATGGCGCTGAACGCCGCCGTTGTCGTGACTCCCCTGTCAGTCACGACGAGACGCTCGGCCCGGACTTCGGTTCCAGGGCAACGCTGGGCCAGTTCGTCCGCGAAGAGCCACGAGGTGGTGGCGCGGCGATGGTCGAGCAGCCCGGCCGCGGCCAGCAGGAACGCGCCGACACAGAGTGAGACGACGGCGTTGCCCGCGGCGGCGTGCGATCGGATCGCTTCGATCTCCGGCGCGAGGTTCGCGATCTTCGCGTCGATGTCCTGCCCCGGCGTGAGCTCGAAGCCCGGCACGACGAGGACGTCGACTTCGCGCAACGGCGAGACGGCCACCGCGACGCCGCCCGCCGCCTCGACCCGGCGACGAGGGGAAATGACGGAAACCTCGTATCCGGCGGCGTGGTCCGGCCCCGCGACGTGCGTGGCCATCGTCAGGAGATCGGGAACGCCGAACACCTCGGACGCGAAACAACCCTGGTAGGCGAGGACTCCCACTCGCAGCATGTGGCGAGATTACCCCGATATCCGGCGATCCGGCCTATCCCTTCGAAGGCCGCGCCGGTCGAAGCTTTCGCCATGCGTGGACGACCGGACGATGCCCTCACCGACTTCTCACACCGGCTCGTGGAGGTGGACGGCGTGACGAAGACGGTCCACGTCGCGGGAGCCGGGCCCGGAGTGGTGCTGATGCCGGAAATGCCCGGCATCAGCCCTGACGTCCTTCGGTTCGCACGATGGGTGCGAGACGCCGGCTTCACCGTCTACGTCCCGTCGCTCTTCGGGCGCGACGGCGCCTATCCCACCGCGGACGCCGGCAAGGAAGTGGTCCGCCGCGCGTGTGTCAGCGCCGAATTCCGGGCCTTCGCGGGAGGCGGGACCAGCCCCGTCACATGGTGGCTGCGCGGGCTCGCGCGGATCGCCCACGCCGAATGCGGCGGTCCCGGGATCGGCGCGATCGGCCTGTGCTTCACCGGTAACTTCGCCCTCACCATGGCGCTCGAACCCGCCGTCATCGCCCCCGTGGTCAACCACCCCTCGCTACCACTGGACGACCAGGGTGCGCTTGAACTCTCCGACGACGACGCGACCGAGGTCCAGGACCGGATCGCGCGCGACGGCCTGAAGGTGCTCGCCTACCGCTTCGAGGGCGACCGCTGGTGCACCGGGCAGCGATTCGCCGCCTACCGGGCCCTCCTCGGCGACGCTTTCGACGGACGGGTGCTGCCGGACAGTGCCGCGAACACCGACCCGCCCCCGTTCTTCCGTGACCTGGTCGGCACGCCGCACAGCGTCGTCACCGCCCACTTCGTCGACTCCGAAGGGCATCCCACGCGGCGCGCGAGGGACGAGATCCTCGCCTTCCTCACCGACCGGCTGACGACCCGGTAGAACGGTGAGGCGCCGAGATCGTCCGAGAGGGGAACGCCATGTCCGAGCCGCGCCGAGCCCACGTCTCCGACCACAGCGCGATCGTCGACCGGGTCCAGCGGTGGTGGGGCGACTCGCGCACCCCCGCCCAGGCCCGCGAACTCTCCCTGCTGCTCCCCAAGCTGTTCCTGCAGTTCTTCTCCGGCACGAGCCTCGTCCTGGAGGACGAAACCGGGATCAGGGCGTTCCTCGTCGGCTTCCACTCCCCCGACGACGACGTCCAGGCGTACATCCATTTCGTGGGCGTGGACCCGGAACTTCGCGGGCAGGGAACGGCCCGCCGCCTGTACACGAGCTTCTTCCGGCGCGCTGCGGAGGCGGGCCGCACGGAGGTCCGCGCGATCACCTCGCCGGGGAACGCCGGATCCATCGCCTTTCACCGCGCCATGGGGTTCGCGCTCGAACCCGGGGATCGGGAGGTCGGCGGTCTCCCCGTGCACAGCGACTACGACGGTCCCGGCCAGGACAGGGTTTGTTTCGTGCGAAAGATCGCCTAGCCGTAAATCGAGGCCGCCCATTCCGGGTGGTCGATGAACGGGTTGCGGTTGTGCTGGAACTGGTCGTGGATGACCTGGTTACGGCGCTGCTCGGTGGCGTCGGGCGGGTCCTGGGCGTGCCAGCTCAGCAGGACCGAGATCCGGCCGATATGGGGTTGGGACCCGTTGCCGACGGCGTCGTTGGGTTCGAGGTCGGGGAAACCGTCGGTGCCGTCGTAGCGGACGCCCATGTACAGGATCATGCGGGCCACGTCGCCCTTGACCGCGTCGCGCGGCTCGAACGAGTCGTCATCGGTCAGGCTCCCGGGCGCTTCCTCGACCGGAGAACCGCCCGCGTCGAAGTCCTTGTTCCCGCGTGTGCTGTTGACCGACGCGTCCTCCGCGCGCAGGTGGTGCAGGTCGGTACCGGGCCCGACCGCCGTGCCGAAGTCGCCGTGCGACTTGGCCCAGACGTGCTCCCGGTTCCAGTCGTCGACTCCCCCGCCGTTGGCCGTCTTCGCCTGCGAACGGCCGCTGTAGAGCAGCACGACGTTCGCCTTGTTGGCCGGATCCTCGTCGGTGGCCCTGATCCCGTCCCACACCTGTTCGTACGTCAGTTTGGTGCTGGTACTGATGATCTTGTGCAACGCCGCCTTGAGCTCGGGCCCGGTCTTGCCCAGCGCGTCCTGGTAGTAGTCGTCACCCGACGGACCCGCGAGTGTCGGCGACGCGAAGGCCATCCCCGCCGCGACACCGAGCGCGAGTACGACAGAGATTCGGCGGGCTGGCCGCATGACAGTTCCTCTCCCCAGAGGCGCCGGCCCGGGCTCTGCCACAAACCCCGGCAACGCACAAGTCGCATGGTTGGAAAAATACTTTCATGTGTGTCAAGGGGTCTTTCATGTGTGTCAAGGGGTGGCGCCTGGTGCGACAATCGTCGCCCCGACTCACTGGAGGGCCCGTGGCCGAGCTGAGCGAGCAGATCCGCGACTGGGTCGCGGCACCGAGGTTCTGGCACCTGGCCACGGTGAACCTGGACGGTTCTCCCCAGGTTTCCGCCATGTGGATCGACCTCGAAGGCGACCACATCGTGTTCAACACCGCCGTCGGCAGGGTGAAGGAGGAGAATCTGCGCCGCGAACCTCGGGTGTCGTTGTCGTGCCTGGACGACGAGAATCCCTACGACCGGGTCGTGATCCACGGCCGGGTGGTCGAGTTCGTCGAAGGCGACGAGGCGGATCGGTGCATGGACCGGCTGGCGAAGAAGTACGTCGGAACCGACCGGTTCGAATGGCGGATCCCGGGAGAACGGCGGGTCAAAGTCCTCGTCGAACCGACCCGCGCCAGCCATGTCGTCGGCGTCGAGCCGTTCCGGCGCGGACGTCAGCCGTAGGGATACCACTTCGAGACCCGAACGGCGCAACCGAGCGGATGGCTCGCTACGTCCACGTCGCATGAGATGGATCGTGGTATGCCTCCTCCTGACCATGGCGGGATGCGGCGTCGGCGCGGGCAAGGGGCAGGTGGAACTCGAGACCTTCACCTCGCTCGGTTCGGCCCGCGGACTGGCGGGCTTGGCGCCGACGGAACTGGGCACGGCCGACACTCCAGGATTCGTGCGAACCCTGGAGCGCGCCAAGATGTCGAATCCGGACGAAGTCCGTGCCGCGCTGGCGTTCGCACCGCCCGCCGATCGGCGCGGTTTCGCCTTCGTCATGCCCGGCTGCGCCGAAGACGGCGCCGAACTGACCATCGAAGGCGACACGCTGGCCGCGAACCTCACCGGCGGGGAGAACGTCAACTGCGCAACGGCGAACTACTTCCTAGCCGTCTTTTCCGTCGAACGTGACGCGATCCCGGCGACACCGAAGTTGTCGAAGACGCGCCGCTAGCCCTTGCCTTGCGGGTCTTGCTCGAGATTGATGACGAGTTCGGCTTGCGGCAGGCGACGCTTTGCCGTAGCCGTCGTTTCGCACTCAAATCACCCTTCAGTGTTGTTTTGCTTTTTGCATTGTGACTTAAAATTACGAACGCGTGTTCGATTGTTTTGCGGTATTATTGAGGGGTGTCCGAGACCTTCCTTCCCGAGTTGCCGCAGGAGTTGTGGCGTGCTGGCAAGCTGGAGCTTGCGCATGGTGTGCAGCAGTCTCTGCGGGTGATTCGGATGGCCACCGCCGGGCTGGGGAGATTCCTGGCGGAGATCGAGTCTCGGGGTGTCAAGGACTTGTATGGGTATGGGTCTACGGCCGCGTGGTTTGCGGATGTGGCGGGGTTGTCGCGTGGTGAAGCAGGACCGGTGGTGAAGCGGGCGCTCGCGTTGAACCCGACCCGCGCGTTGGATGGCACCGAAGTTCCGCCTGTCGCGCCCGCCACCGCTGCGGTCGCCGCCGAGGGTCTGGTCGGGGATGAGCGGATCGATCAGATCCTGGAGATCTTGAAGAAACTCCCCGACGAAGACCGGTCCAGTGCGGAGAAGATCCTCGCCACCCTCGCCCGCGACGCCGGTCCTCGCCAGCTCGCGGAGGCTGAGGTGAACCTGCTCGGGTTGCTGGACCCGGACGGCAACGAGCCGAAGGATCCGGAACCCAAGGAGCCGCGCCGGGAGATCACCTTGGAGCGCCGGAAAGACGGGTTCTGGAAGCTGACCGGCCTCCTCGATGACGAGACCGGGGCCCGCACCGCTGCCGCGCTGGAGGCCTACGCCCAGCCGCGGCCGGTCGACGAGTTCGGGCAGGCGGATCTGCGGATGAAGTGCGAGCGCATGGGCGACGCGTGGGTCGACATCCTCGACCTGGCGATCGCGTCCCCGGACCAGCCTGGCACCAGCGGCTACCGCACTCTCGTGAACGTCACCATCAGCCTCGACGAACTCAAGTCCGGTCTCGGGACCGCGTGCCTGGACTTCGTCGGCACGATGACCGCCCGGGAAGCCCGCCTCGCCGCCTGCGACTGCCTGATGCTGCCGGTGGTGATGAGCGCCGCCGGAGAACCTCTCGACGTGGGGCGGCTGCGGCGGTTCGTCACCCCAGGCCAACGACGGGCGCTGAACATCCGCGACGGCGGCTGCGCGTTCCCCGGCTGCCATCGCAAACCCAAGAACTGCCACGCTCACCACATCGTGCACTGGGCAGACGGCGGACCGACGGATCTCCGGAATCTCGTGCTGCTCTGCGGATTCCACCACCGACTCATCCACCACGGCGACTGGCAAGTACGGATGGCCGTTGATGGGTTACCGGAGTTCATCCCGCCTCAATACCGAGATCCACTCCGAAAACCTCGCCGCAACACCCTGCACCACCGCTGAACCCCCGAGGAGCCCGCCAGCCACACCGGCGACGGGCCTCTCGGCATGCCCACACCCGGCTGACACACAGGTCGTGAGCAACGGGCACTCCGTGAGGGACTCCTTCACAGCTCGCGCCGACGCGACACGTTCCCGGCTGCAACCACAAACCCAAGACCCACCATGATGGTTGCCAGTCCGCATGGCTGCCGATGGGTTACCGGAGTTCATCCCACTCAATCCGACAACCCCTTCACACTGAACTCCGAGGAGCCCGCCAGACACCCAGGCGACGGGCCCCTCGCCATGCCCACGCCCGGATGCTCCGTGGAGGCCACGCGGATCGCATCCGTGAAGGCCTCCTTCACGACCCGCCTGCCACGTGAGCTGCCCCGGTCAGGCAGATAGCCACCGATGGATCACCGGAGTTCATCCCACCAGCGACGACCTGAGCACCACGACCATCACCATCACCCTGCTGGCGTCGATGACGTCCAGGACCGGCCTAGCCCGCGGCCGCCACGACGGGATCAGGCAACACAAGGGCGGTGTGCGCGGGTCGCCCGCTTTCCGGCGCCAATGTAGTGAGACCACGAAGCCGGCCGTCCCGTCGCGCGAGGGCCTCGGCGGTTACCGGGAAGAGCGCCGCATCGCCGACGCCGACCTGTGCTTGGTTCAGTTCGACGAATTCCCGCGTTTCGCTTTCGTAGGCGTCGAAAGCCCCGGTGGTGGCGAGTGACCGAGCCAGCATGTAGGCACCGACGAGCGCGAGGCTGGAGCCTTGTCCTGTCAGGAAAGACGGCGCGTAGGCGGCATCGCCGACCAACCCGACGCGGCCACTGGACCAGCGTGGCAGGTGGATCTGGCTGACGGTGTCGAAGAACAGGTCGTCCGCGTCCCGCATCGCGCTGATCATGGCCGGGACTTCCCAGCCGTCGTGGGCGAAGGTCGTCGCGATGAGATCGCAGCACGCTTCGGGATCGCGGAGGATCTCGTACGGCGGTTCGGGTCGGGCGGCGACCAGGAAACCGTGGAGCGTGTCGCTTCCCTTGACCGCGTACAGCGCGGCCCCTCTCCCGGGCGCGTTCCAGAGCACACCTTCTTGCGACAGACCGAATTCGTTGGGCATGGTGAATCCGGCGAAGCAATAACCCAGATAGCGGTGGTAGTGCTGCTCGGGACCGAAAACGAGTTCCCTGGTGCGAGAGTGCAGTCCGTCGGCCCCCACCACCAGGTCGAAACCGCGCCGCGCTCCGCTGCGGAAGGTGACGTCGACGCCGCCCCCGTGTTCGGTGAGTGCCTCGATCGAGTCGCCGAAGACGTACTCCACGTCGTCGCGCGTGGCTCCGTACAGGATTTCCGCCAGGTCGCCGCGCCGCACTTCGACGTCGCGCCCTTCGACTCCGCCGGTCACCGTCTCCGGATGTACCGACGCCACCTCGTCGCCGTCGGCGCTGACGAAGGTCAGCAACCGCGTCTCGATATGCGCTTCTTGAAGCTGGGGAAGGATTCCCATGCGGCGAGCCACCTCCAGGGCGGTGCCGCGGACGTCGATCGGGTATCCGCCGCCGCGCAGCCCGCCCGCCTTCTCCACCACCGTCACGGAAAATCCGTGACGTCGCAGCCAGAACGCGACCGCGGGGCCCGCGATACTCGCTCCAGAGACCAGAACAGTGCCTTTCACGGTGTTCATTTCCTTTCTCCGATTCCGTCAGAGAGACGCCAGTGACGGGGTTTTGGTGCTGGAGCGCGACTTTCGCACCAGCATGACGACGAGAACCGCGGCGATCGCGAAGGCGACGGACGCGATGGTGATGTAGGTGAAGACACCCGTTCCCGAATTCACCGTCTCGCCGCCGACGGATACGGCGGTCGACTTGAGCACCGCGGCGCCCACGAAGTCCAGCACCACCGATCCGATCGCGATGACGACCATGACCAGGCTGGAGACGATGCCCTGCCGTTCGGCGGGCGCGAGGCCGCCCGCCAGGTTGAAGCCGGACGTTCCCAGCGCGCCGACCGTGAAACCCAGCAGGAAAGCGAAGAACACCGCGATGGGGAACTGCGAGACACCGAGGAACATCCCGAGGGTGGCCACGGTTCCGAGCGCGATTCCGCCCGCCAGTGTCATCGCCGGTCCGACGCGGGTGGCGAGCATCCCGGCCACCGGGCCGCCGATCATGACGCCGATACCGGGAGCCGCGAGAAGCAGCGCCAGCGTTCCCTGGCCTGCCAGGCCGTATCCGAGCCCTTGATCAGCCGAGACATCGCTGACCAGCGGAATGAGCTGGAGCATGCTCTGGTACGAACCGGTGCCGAGCACCAGCACGAGCAACGTGAGCGCCAACGGCGCACCGATGTTCCGGAGGTCGATCAGCGAATCGGGCTTCCGGCTCGAGACGAGGACCCACCTGGACAAGGCCGCGGCACCACCGGCGAGCAGGACCACCGGGGCGAGGCCGAGCCAGCCGAACTCCGAGCCGAGGCTGACATAGCCGAGCACTCCGGCAAGGCCGCCGCCGAGGAGCAGCGCTCCTCCGATATCGATCCTGCCGGGCGTCTTGAGCAGGGATTCGGGAATGACGGCACGGACGCAGATCGCCATCGCGATCGCGACGGCGGCCGAGATGAGGAACAAGATCTGGAAACCGAACTCCGCGGCCAGTTTCTCGGTGAGGAACCGGGAACCGATGTTGAGCACCGCGGACCCGGAGGTCACGATGCCCACCACGATCATCGCGATCCGGGGTGCGCAGATCTCGCGGACGATCGCGACGGAAAGGAACAGAGCGGCCACGGCCGCCCCTTGCAACAGACGCCCTGGCACGAAGACCCAGAGACTTGGTGCGACCGCGCAGACGAGCGCGCCCGCGCAGCTGATCAGCAAGGTCAGCACGAGCACCTTGCGTTTGCCGTACACGTCGGCGCTCTTGCCGAGCAACGGCGCCCACATCACGCCGGCCAGCATCGCGCTGGCGTTGAGCCAGGCCGTCTGATCGGTGCCGAAGTGGTCGAGCATCTCCGGAAGGACGAGCAGCGGGGCGGTGATCGCCGTGTCGACCATGAAGTTGACGAGCACCAGCACCGCCACGAGGCCGATGAGCCGTCCGTTCCATCTCGCGTGCGGTCCTGCGCCGATCCTGCTTTCCTGCATGAAGGACTCCTTGTGCGGGATTCAGGGAAAGGCGGATCCCCCCGCCTCAAAAACTACACTACACGGTGCAGTTTTCTGTGGCTGAGAATACGATGAGAACATGGCGACCCCGAGAGCGACCGCACGGACACCGGGCCGTCGGCTACAGGCCGAGGCCAAACGAGCGGCGATCCTTGACGCCGCCGAGGCGTTGTTCGTGTCGGACGGCTACGAACTCACCAGCGTCGACGCGATCTCGGCGCGGGCCGGAGTGTCCAAACGCACCGTCTACGACCACTTCGGCGACAAGCAGACCCTCTTCCGAGGCGTGCTCGGGCGCGCCAACGACGCCGTGGTCGCGACCGTGCGCCAGGCGATCGACGAAGAACTCGCCGACGACCGCGACATCCGTGACGCGTTGCTCGGTTTCGCGCGGAGGGTGACGACGGGGATGTTCCCGACTTCGGACTACGCGACGTTCCGGCGGTTGAGTTCCCAGGCCCCGTTGGCGCCTCGACTGCCGGAAGCGGCGCGGGACGAACCCGAACGGATGATGGAGGAACGGTTCGCGAAGTTCGCGGCGGACGGCAGGCTGCGGCTGACCGACCCGCGGCGCGCCATGCAGCACTTCGTCGCCTTGACCATGCGTCTGGTCCTCGACGTGACCGACGAGGACCAGACGGGCGCGGTGGGCGAGCCGGAGGTCCTCGCGATCCTCGCCGACGGGGTGGACGTGTTCCTGCGCGCCTACGCCTGACGTCCTGTCCCCCATGAGAGCTACGCGCAGGTGCGCTCCGCATGGTGACGATTCCCGGCGGCAGGATCCGTAGCGTGCCGGGTGAATCGTTCCCCTGTACCAGGAGTTCACCATGTCCCGTAAGGCATCCGCTCTGATCGCACTGTGCTGCGCCGTCGCAGGCGTGGCACTGTCGGCCTGCGACGAAGCCACGGAAGCGGAATCGGAGGCGCCCGCGAGCAGCAGCGCCGCCGCACAGGATCGAGCCGCGTTCACCGGAACGCGGAAGATCAAGGTCGGCGAGCGTTCGGTGAACGTTTCGTGCGCCGGTGAGCCGGTCGAGGGACGGCCCGTCGTCATCCTGCTGCACGGCGGGGGCGACGACGTAACGAAGCTGGCCGGGCTCCAGAACACGCTGGCCGCGCAGGGCCAGGTCTGTTCCTACGACCGGCTCGGCGCGGGCGCCAGCGACCAGCCCGACGGACCGCAGAGTTTCGAAAGCACCGGGAAGATCCTGACCGGAGTGCTCGACCAGGTCGCCGACGGCAAGCCGGTCGTGCTGGCCGGGCATTCACTCGGCGGGCTGATCGCCGGCAGGTACTCCCCCGACCACCAGGACCGGGTCAAGGGGCTGGTGCTGATGGACGCCACCTCGCCGACCCAGGAAGCCGATCTGCGGCAGCAGATTCCGGATTCGGCCACCGGGATGGCGGCCGAACTGCGACAGCAGACCTTGGCGGTGTTCGCGGGCCAGGGCCCGGAGAAGCTGGTGGTCACCGACGCCGAGGTCCGCTCCGCCGGGAACATTCCGGTCGAGGTGATCCAGCACGGCAAGCCGTACCTCGCGGCCGTCCCCGAGTACGGCGCGGGCCTGGAGCGCGCGTGGTCGGAGGGCCAGCGGAAGTGGCTCGCGCTGTCCGGCCGCAGCAATCTGAGCACGGCAGCGAACAGTGAGCACTACATCTACGTGGACCAGCCGGATCTCGCCGTCCGGGCGATCCAGCGCGTCGCCGACGAAGCCGCGAAGTCCAAATAGGACAGTTCAGGTGACGAGGCCGTGGCGGAAGGCGTAGATGACCGCCTGGACCCGGTCACGGAGCCCGAGTTTGGCGAGCATGCGTGACACGAACGTCTTGACGGTCTCCTGGCTGATCATGAGGGTCGCGGCGATCTCGCTGTTGGAGAGGCCGTCCGCGATGAGGCGGAGCACCTCCAGTTCCCGGGGAGTCAGCGGGCTGCCGTCCGGGTCCTCGTCCTCCGGGGGCCGGATCCGGGCGGCGTACCTGCCCACCAGCCGCCGGGTCACCTCGGGATCCAGCAGCGCCGCGCCGTCGGCCACGATGCGGATCCCGTTCAACAGCCGGTCGGGCGGGGTGTCCTTGAGCAGAAACCCGCTCGCACCGGCGCGCAACGCCCGGTAGACGTACTCGTCGAGGTTGAACGTGGTCACCACCAGCACCTTGCCGGGCTCGGCCACGCCGGCGCCCGCCATCAGCCGGGTGGCCTCGATCCCGTCGAGCACCGGCATGCGCACGTCCATCACCACGACGTCCGGGCGCAACCGGGCGGCGAGCTCGACCGCGGTCCGCCCGTCACCGCATTCGCCCGCCACCTCGAGGTCGGGCTGGGCGCCGATGATGGTCACCAGCCCGGTGCGGACGAGCATCTGGTCGTCGCAGACCAGCACCCGGGTCGGCGCGGTCACGACGGGTTCCCCGCGGGGATGCGGGCGCGGACGGAGAAGCCGCCGTCACCTCTGCGGCCCGCGCTGAATTCGCCGTTCAGGACGTCGATCCGCTCGCGGAGTCCGGCAAGCCCCCGGCCGCTCCCCTCCGAGGTCTCCGCGTCCGGACCGGACTCGTCCGTGTCGACGGCGACGGTGATCTCCCCGTCGCCGTGCTGCACCAGCACCGAGGTGCGGCTGCCGCGGGCGTGCTTCAGCGCGTTCGTCAACGCCTCCTGCACGACACGGTAGGCCACGGGACCGGCGTCCCCGGCCGGTCGCACGGGTTCGCCCTTTTCGGAGAACTCGACCGGCTGCCCCGCCCGGCGCGTGCGCTCCACGAGGGTCGGGATCGCTTCGGCGCCGTGACCGGGATCGATCACGTCGAGTAGATGACGGAGGTCGGTGATGGCCCGCCGCCCGGTGTCGGCGACGGCGGTCAGGCTCTGATCGAGCCGCGCGTCGGTCAGGTACCGGGCCGCTTCGGTCTGGACGACCATCGCCGTGACGTGATGGGTCACGACGTCGTGGAGTTCGGCGGCGATACGGGCGCGTTCGGCCGTCCGCGTCTCTTCGGCGACGCGGAGCCGTCGTTCCTCCTCCGCGGCCTTGCTGGCCCGCAGCCACGTCCCGATCCCCCACGCCAGCACCAGCGCGAGATAGAAGGTCACGTAGCCCGTGACGGGCTCCGTCCCGCCGAGCGAAGCGAACGCGATCGCCGTTGCGAGGAAGACCGCCGAGAACGCGAGCGCCGCCACGCGACGGTGCCGCTCCAGCCGGAGCCCCACGGTCACCAGGGCGATCGGCAGCGCCGTGCCCGCGAACGAGTGGTAGCCCCCGAACTGGTCGATGGCGAAGCCGAGCGACACCACCGCGAAAGAGGCCACCGGCCACCGGGCGCACACGAGGAGCGGGACACATTGCAGGGCGACCCCCACCACGGCCAGGAGATCGTACGGGCGGTCGGGCATCCCGCCGAACTGCGTGCCGTGGCTCTGCAACGCCGGGAGCAGGGATCCGGTGAAGAGTGTCAAGGCGAGCGGGAGATACCAGACCGGGCCGAACAGCCGCCGCCACTGCTCGGAGACCCGCCGAAGGTAGTCCACGAAGCGGATCTTATTCCGAACGGGTGAATCGCCCGTATGCAGGCACCCGGCACTCGGCGTAGCGGTGCTGACTGACCGTGTGGATTTTGGGACATCTGACGTCCCAAAATCCACACGGTCACCCGAGCCGTACCGAAGTGCCTAGGTGCCCATGCGGTAGCAAAGGTCCCTTGCTTCCCTCTCAGCGTCTTGTGCGCGTTTCTCGCAGACGCGTAACAACTTTCGGCTTTTTCGCGGCATACCGGAGAGCCGTTTCGTTCCGGCCGGTCCCCGCGCGGAGGAGTTCGTGTGCTGAGTTCCCGTCGTTTCCCGTTCCCCCGAAGATCACGGCGCGCACTGGCGGTGGGCATCGTCGGCCCGTTGGCCGGCGCGCTCGCGGTCGGTCTCGTCACCGTCGCCCCCGCCGAAGCCGCGGTACCCGCCGGGTTCACCGACACGGTGGCGATCGGCGGGCTCAGCTCGCCGACCGCCACCGCGTTCGCGCCGGACGGCCGGGTGTTCGTCGCCGAAAAGAGCGGTCTGGTCAAGGTCTTCGACTCGCTCGCCGACACGACGGCGACGGTGTTCGCCGATCTCCGCATCCAGACACAGGACTTCTGGGATCGCGGCCTGCTCGGACTCGCCGTCGACCCCGCTTTTCCCGCCAGGCCGTACGTCTACGTCTCGTACACCCTCGACGCGGAACCCGGCGGCACCGCGCCGCGGTGGGGTGACACCTGCCCGACCCCGCCGGGCGCCACGGACAAGGGATGCGTCGTGACCGGCCGGGTCTCCCAGCTGACGATGGGATCGGCGGGCACGGCCGTCAGCGAAAAGCCTCTGGTCACGGGGTGGTGCCAGCAGTTCCCCAGCCACTCGGTCGGCGCGCTCGCCTTCGGGCCGGACGGTGCCCTGTACGCGGGCGGCGGTGACGGCGCCAGCTTCACCTTCGCCGACTACGGCCAGGCCGGGAACCCGTGCGCCGATCCGCCCTCACCCGCCGGGACGAACCTCTCGCCGCCGACCGCCGAGGGCGGCGCGCTGCGTTCACAGTCGCCAAGACGCCCAGCCGGGCAGCCGGTTCTGCTCAACGGCACGGTGCTGCGCATCGACCCGGACACCGGCGAAGGCGTCCCCGGCAACCCCTTCGCGAACAGCGCCGACGCCAACGCCCGGCGCGTGATCGCCTACGGAGCCAGGAATCAGTTCAGGTTCGGTTTCCGGCCGGGCACCCGCGAGTTGTGGGCGGGTGACGTCGGCTGGGACACCTGGGAGGAGATCAACCGCGTCGCCGACGTCGGTGACGGCGTGGCGGAGAACTTCGGCTGGCCCTGTTTCGAAGGCAACGCCAAGCAGGCAGGCTACGACGGCGCGAACCTCGACCGCTGCGAGTCCCTGTACTCCTCCGGCGGGCACTCGGCCCCGTACTACACCTACGACCACCGTGCCAAGGTGGTGGCGAGCGACCCCTGCCCCACCGGCGGCTCGTCGATCAGCGGCATCGCGTTCGAATCCGGCAGCAACTATCCCGCCGAGTACTCCGGCGCGCTGTTCTTCTCCGACTCGTCCCGTGGGTGCGTCTGGGCCATGCAGGCCGTCAACGGCCAGCCGAGCCCGAGCCGTCTCGTTCCGTTCGTGACCGGCGCCAACGTCCCGGTGCAGGTGCTCACCGGACCGGGCGGCGACCTGTTCTACGTCGCGCTGGGCAGCGGCGAACTCCGTCGCGTGAGCCATCCCGGCGGCACCAACCGGCCGCCTTCCGCGGTGGCGACGGCGAATCCGACGAGCGGGCCCGCGCCGCTGACCGTGCGGTTCGACGGCACGCCCTCCACCGACCCGGACGCCGGGGACACCCTGTCCTACGCCTGGGACCTCGACGCGGACGGCGCGTACGACGACTCCTCGGCCCCCGCCCCGACCTGGACCTACACCGCGGCAGCCGCCGTCGATGCCGGATTGCGGGTGACGGACTCCCATGGAGCGAGCGCGACCACGACGGTTCGGGTGACCGTCGGCAACCCGGAGGGTCTCGACCCGGTGCCGGTCATCGACGACCCGGCGAGCACGCTGACCTGGTCCGTCGGCCAGGCCGTGTCCTTCTCGGGCCGTGCCGTCGACGCCCAGGACGGGCAGCTCCCGGCGTCGGCGCTCTCGTGGCGGCTCGCGATCCGCCACTGCGCGACCAACGGCACCTGCCATACGCACAACGTCCAGGACTTCCCCGGCGCCGCGGCGGGCTCGTTCGCCGCACCGGACCACGACTACCCGTCGTACCTGCAACTGACCCTCACCGCGACCGACTCGACCGGCCGGACCGGCAGCAAAACGGTCGACCTCCAGCCGAAGACGGTGTCGCTGAACTTCACGTCCAGCCCCAGTCAGGCGATGCTCACCGTCGGCGGCACACAGCAGCGCACACCGTTCTCCCGGACGGTGATCGCCGGCTCCACCAACTCGATCAGCGCGGACAGCCCGCAGAATCTGCCACCGCTCAACCTGAAGTACGCCTACACCGGCTGGGCACACGGCGGTGCGCGGACGCAGAACATCGTCGCGCCGGCCACGGACACGACCTACCAGGCGAAGTACCGGCTCTGCTGGCTACTGCAACCCTGCTGAGGTGAACGGCGGGTTCGCGTGTCACGCGAACCCGCCACAGCACGCTTTTCCTTGTCGCGGAACACCTTCCGCGACAACCGTAAGATCCCCGAAAGGGTCGGAACCCACTCCGGAAACACCTCGTCGGATCGCCGATCCAGATCCGCACGAAAGGTGAATCCGATGACCTATCCAGGCCTTCCCGAGCAGCAGAACACCCAGCCGTCGACCGTCAAGCCCGGTGTGGCCATCGGGATCCTGGTGGCGGTGATCGCGCTGGTCGCCTTCTGCGTCACCGGTTTCGCCGCGCCCGGTTTCCTGCTCCGCAAGGGGCCCGGGATCTCGCTGCCCGCCCCGCTCAGCACCCCGACGACCAGCTCTTCACCCACGACTACCACGGAAAGCCCGAGCAGCACCAGGGTCAGCCGTCCGCGGATCACCATCACCAGGCGCCCGGCTCGGCCGCCCGAAAAGGGCATTCAGGTGATCGCGGACTTCCTCGCCGAGATCGCCGCCGGGGACAAGCCGTCGGCGATCGCGCTGGCCTGCGAGGCGCAGAAGAGGTTCATGGACGACAAGATCGATTCCCTGCTGCCACTGGGTTCACGCGTTCAAGTAACGACCACCAGCGGGACGGCCAAGTTCGTCCTGGCCGACGTCGCCGGAGTCGCCAAAGGACGGCCCGCCAGGGGCACCGTGATCGCGGACCGCACGGCGGACGGCGGCTTCTGCGTCACGACGTTCAGCATTCGTGACGCGCGATGACCACGGCCTCAGTCGAGACAGAATTCGTTGCCCTCGATGTCCTGCATGACGATGCACGACTCGTTCTCCCCGTCGGCGAGCATGACCCGCTCGCAGACCGCGCCGAGCGCCTCCAGCCGGGCGCGTTCGGCCTGGAGCACGGCGAGGCGCTCGTCACCCACGAGCCCGAGGCCGGCCCGCACGCAGAGATGCACCCGGTTCTTGACGACCTTGCCTTCGGGGACACGCTGGAAGTACAGCCGCGGGCCAACGCCCGTCGGGTCACTGCAGGCGAAGCTGGCGTCCTGCTGCTCCGAGGGCAGCGTCCGGTTGTAATCGTCCCAGGTGACGAACCCCTCCGGCGGCGACGGCACGACGTAGCCGAGCACCTCGCACCAGAAACGGGCGAGACGCTCGGGTTTCGCGCAGTCGAAAGTGACCTGGACCTGTTTCACCGACACCATCAGACCACCCTAATCGCTGTCGAACCGATCAAACCCGCGGCCCGCAGATCGGCCCAGACCTGCGCGGGGACCTCCGCGGCGAAGGACTCCACGTTGCGGCGTACCTCTTCGGCGGACCGCATCCCGACCGCGACGCCGGCGACGGCCGGATGCTGGAGCGGGAAGGCCATGGCCGCTTGGGGAAGCGTCACGCCGTGCGCCTCGCATACGTCGGCGATCCGGTTCGCCCGCTCCACGATTTCCGGCGTGGCGGCCCCGTAGTCGAAGTACGCGCCCTCGACCGGCCGGGGCACGGCGAGCAGCCCGGAGTTGAAGACCGACGCCGCGATCACGGAGACACCGCGTTCCTCGCACGCGGGCAGGAAGGTGTCGAGCGCGCTGTGGTCGAGCAGCGTGTGGCGGCCGGATTGCATGATCACGTCCACTTCGGCCTCCTCGACCAAAGTGGTCAGCAGGGCCGTGTCGTACATACCGGCGCCGATCGCGCCGACGATTCCTTCCGACCGCAGTTCGGCGAGGGCCGGGTAGCCTTCACGCAGCGCGTCGTCGAAGTACTCCTCGGCGTCGTGCAGGTACAGCACGTCGATCCGGTCGAGACCCATGCGCGCCAAGGAATCCTCGACGCTGCGCCGGATCCCGTCACGTGTGAAGTCGCGTACCCGGCGGTGCGTCGCGGGGACGTGGAAGCCCGCCGGATCCATCTTCCCTGCCGGGTCCTGGGGTACCAGCAGGCGGCCGACCTTCGTCGACAGGACGAACGAATCACGCGGCCGCGAGCGCAGGAACTCGCCGATACGGCGTTCGGAATGCCCGATCCCGTAATGCGGTGACGTGTCGTAGTAGCGGATCCCGCCGTCCCAGGCCGCGGCCAGCGCCCCCGCCGCGGTCTCGTCGTCCAATGGCGCGAACAACCCGCCGAGCGGCCCGCCGCCGAAACCCAGCCGCGTCACCTCGACATCGGTGCGCCCGAGTCGCTTCGTCTCCATCCGTGGCCCCCCTTGATCGGCTCGCCGATCACCGTGCCACATCCGGGCGTTTCGCTCGCGCGATTTATTCGCCGGGCCAGTCCGCGCACGAGACGACCTCGAAGCCTCGGCTCGGGAACACCTTGTCGACGAAGAAGCCGTGCATCTCCGGATCACCGTCGGCGCAACCGTCGCGCAGCACGGTCACGGGATAGCCGCGGTCCGCCGCGTCGTAGGCGGTCGCGGCCACCATGGCGCTGGTCGCGACCCCGGCGATCGCGACCGTGTCGACGCCCCTCGCGCGGAGCACCAGCTCGAGATCCGTGCCGGCGAACGCGCTGGCACGGCGTTTCAGGACGACCACGTCCTCGTCGGCGACCGGCAGATCGATCTCCGTCCCGGCCGAACCCTCGTGGAAAGTGTCGCCCGCACCGTGGAACGACTCGAACAGCGCGTTCCCCGGCGGCAGGTCGGCACCGTTGCCGCGGAGTGCGAAGTGGACGAACACGATGGGCGCGCCTGCCGCGCGCGCACGCGGCAGCAGACTCCTGATCGGCGGCAGGACTGTTCCGGTGAACGGGTAATTGCCCGTGATGCCTCGCTGGAGGTCACCGATGATCAGCGCGGTGGTCATGAACGGAAGCTACCCGATCGTCCGTATACAACCGGCCGCGTGACTGGCTAGCCTCCGGCGGGTGAGGATCAAGAGTGTGCTGCTCGCCGTCCTGGTGACCGCCGGAATCGTGATTCCCCTTCCCGCCGTCGCCGTGGCGGACCCGTCGGCTTGGGTGGCACCGCTGAGCACGCGCGGCCGCTACATCGTCGACGCGGCGGGCGACCGGTTCAAGCTGAAGGCCGCCAACTGGCACGGCGCGAGCGGTACGTGGACCGGCTCGGGCGACGTGAACGATCCGGCCGCGCACCACGCCGGTGAGATCGCCTACCAGACACCGCTCGGGCTGGACCGGGCCCCGCTCGACACGATCATCGACGGGCTGGCGGAGCTGGGCCTCAACAGTGTCCGGCTGCCCTTCTCCAACGCGATGATCCACGACACCAGGCCGGTTCCGGACCTCCCGGCGAACCCGGAGCTGCGCGGCCTGACTCCGTTGCAGGTCTACGATCGCGTCGTCGCACGGCTGACCGCGCGCGGGTTCGCGGTGATCCTCAACAACCACACCACGACCTCCCGCTGGTGCTGTGGTCTCGACGGCAACGAGCGCTGGAACACCGCGCAGACCGAGCAGCGGTGGCAGGACGACTGGCTGTTCATGGCGCGCCGGTACGCCGCGAACAAACGGGTCGCGGGCGCCGATCTGTACAACGAGGTCCGCCGCAACGTCTTCGACGATCCCAACTGGGGCTGGGGAAACGGCACGGATTGGCAGCGCGCGAGCCAGCGGGTGGCCGACCGCATCCTGACCGAGGCCAATCCCGATCTGCTGCTCATCGTCGAGGGCATCAACTGGACCGGGCTACCCGTGGACGGTCTTCCGCACGGCAGGCCCACGCTGGAGCCTGCCCGCACGCTCTCGCATACGCTCGTGGACTCCGGGAAACTGGTCTACGCCGCGCATTTCTACGGGTACACCGGTCCGAACCATTCCGGGGCGACCGGCACCGGCGAGACCCACGACCCGCGCTACCGCGACCTGTCGCCGCAAGAACTCCGTGATGTCCTTTACCGGCAGGCGTTCTTCGTCTCGGCGGAGACCGGCAAGCATTACACGGCGCCGCTCTGGATCAGCGAGTTCGGCGAGGGGCGGCACACCACCGACACGGCGAGCCGGGCCTGGTTCGAGAATTTCGTCGGCTACCTCGCGGAGACGGACACCGACTTCGCCTACTGGCCCGCCGTCGGGTTCCACGAAGGCAGCACGGGCAACGGCTGGTCCTTGCTCTCGTGGGACGCGGCCGGCCGCCGCGTCGACGTGCTCGACGGAACGGACTGGCGTGGTCCCGCGTGGCGACGGCTCGTGACCGCGCCGTCCCGCACCGGACGGATTCCCGAGAGCGAGCGCTGGTCGATGCTGAACCTCGACTACGCGGATTTCCAGGCCTCGCGCAAGGTCCGCGCGATGGCGGACTGGAATCCGGGCGCGCGCAAGGGAGCCTGCCCCGACGGGCAGCGGCTCACCGGTCTTTCCCATACCGGGAACCGGGGCCTGTGCACCGGCAGGCTCGCCGTCCCGGCGGGCTACGCCGTCGTCCGCGGAGAGACCCATGTGGACACCGACTGGGCGTCCGGCTACACCAAGGTGCAATGCCCGCCCGACCACGCCGCGGTCGGCTACAG
This sequence comes from Amycolatopsis sp. NPDC057786, assembly GCF_042797905.1. Lineage (NCBI taxonomy): Bacteria > Bacillati > Actinomycetota > Actinomycetes > Pseudonocardiales > Pseudonocardiaceae > Amycolatopsis > Amycolatopsis sp. NPDC057786. The sequence continues at coordinate 33,519 of NZ_JBHVKW010000053.1, read as the reverse complement.
CGTCACCGGCGCGGCGTTCTCCGCACTCCTGTGCGGCAAATCCGCCACTCCGCTCGGCCGGACGGGCCGGACGGTCTGGTTCGACCGCGGCGACAACCGGCCGTCCGGTAGCCCCGGCGGTGATTTCGCCTCGGGCCACTACAAGGGTCAGTGCGCTCCCGGCGAATACGTCGCCGGTGTCGCCTACACCGGGCGCGTCGGCTCGAATCGCACTCCTGACGCGTTGCTCTGCCGTGCCTGACCGCGTTCAGGCGACGAAAACGCAGAACGGATGCCCCGCCGGATCCGCGTAGACGCGCAAGGGTTCCACCGGGTCTTCGCTGCGGTCGTAGCGGAGCCGGCCGCCGAGTTCGAGGACGCGGGCGTGCTGCGCCTCGAGTTCCTCGACCGAGTCCACGGTCAGGTCCAGGTGCAGTTGCTGGGGCACCGGTTCGGCGTCCGGCCAGCTCGCTTCGTCCAGCCGGTCGACCTGCTGGAACGCCAGTTGCGCCCCGCCGTCCGGGTTCCGCAGGACCAGCCAGTCCTTGTCCTCGGTGCCGGGCGGGGGCACCTCGTCGCCTGGCCGGTAGTCCCACACCAGCAACCGCCGGTAGAACTCCGCAAGCCCACGGGCGTCCGTGCAGTCCAAGACCACCTGACGGAACTTCGGCCCCGTTTTCCGCTCAACCAAGCCGATCACTTCCATCACGCCGATCCAGCACCGCGAGAACCGTTTCACACCAACGAATGTTCTCCTGTTCGAACGCGATCCCGCGGGCGAGCGTCAGATACGGCCCGACCCGGGGCGCGGTGGCGAGGAACTCCGCTTCGGCGGACTCGCCGAGCAGACGCTCACGAAGGCGCTCGAAGCGTTTGAGCTTCGTCTCGGCGACGGCCATCCTGTCCGCGACCGCGCGCCGGATCTCCTTGTCGTCACCTGCTTCCAGGGCTTGGACCTGGACCAGCAACTCGTCGCGGATCGCTGTCGGCTTCGGTGCCCGAGTGGTGAATTCGGCGAGCTCGGCCGCGCCCGCGTCGGTCAAGGAGAAGAGCCGCTTGTTGGGACGCCGTCGCTGTTCGACGACTCGCGCCGCCACCAGGCCCTGCGACTCCATTTTGTCCAGTTCGCGGTAGAGCTGCTGTGGTGTCGCCGTCCAGAAGTTGGCGACCGACGCGTTGAAGCTCTTCGCCAGGTCGTAGCCCGAGGACTCGCCGTCCAGGAGCGTCGCGAGGATCGCGTTCCGCAGCGCCATGGCGTGATGATAGGCCCCACTCGGATTAGTCGCAAAGTTGATTAGACACTTTGATGGACAGTGGCGTGGTGATCACCTACGCTCGACTGCGCCTACTCAACAAGTTGACTATGAGGAGATCGCCATGCCCACGTTCCGTGAAGCGGTCGAAGCGAAGGACGCCGCCGCGATCGAGGCGTTGCTCGCCGACGACGTGGTCTTCACCAGTCCGGTGGCGTTCAAGCCCTACCAGGGGAAGGCGATCACCGCGGCGATCCTGCGCGGCGTGCTGCGCGTGTTCGAGGGCTTCCGCTACGTCCGCGAGATCCACGACGGCGCGCACCACGTGTACGAGTTCGAAGCGACCGTCGACGGGCTGGAGATCAACGGCTGCGACCTCCTGACCTTCGGCGCCGACGGCAAGATCACCGACTTCAAGGTGATGGTCCGGCCGCTACGGGCGGCCGAAGCGCTCGCGGCGCGGATGGGCGCCCAGTTCGAGGCCATCAAGGCGGACGCGCTCGGCTGAAGCCTTGGTCCGGAAATACATGAAGGCCACTTCATGTACAGCCTGCCCCCGGTCGTGGTCGTGTCGTCCGTCCAATCACGCGTGTCGTCCGCCGGATCACGCGTGTCGTCCGATCGGTCACGTACTGCTGAGCGCTGGGTTGCGAAAGCCACTTTCGCAACCTTCAACGTTGCGAAAGTGGCTTTCGCAACGTCGGCCGCGGCCTGGCAGGCGGACATCATGAACGAGCGGCGTCCTGCCGTCGCACCATCTCGGCGATCCAGACGGGCGCGAACGGCGACGTGCAGTTCGGCGGGGTCGGATAGTCCTTGAGCACTTCGAGGCGCTCCCCGATGCCGATCGCCCGGGCACGGTGCTCCGCGTGCTCGATCCCGATCTGCGCCAGGCAGTGGTTCATCGCCCACTGCAGGCGATCCGGCGCGGTCTTCATCTCCGCTTCGATGACGTCGAGCAGCTTGGCGAGGTCGAGGCCCTCGGGTTTCTTCGCCACGCGTTCGGTGGTCAGGGCCCAGCCGGCGCTCGCGACCACGGGGTCGGGATCGGCGGACCACGCCAAGCGCAGCTCTTCGGCGTGCGGATTCTTCTTGACCACGTAGTTCACGAGCCAGTCGTGCACCTTCGGGGTACGGGCCTCGCGCACCATGCGGTCCAGGTCGTCGCGGCCGAACACCTTCGGGCGGCAGATCAGGAGCGCGAGCAGCTTGGCCGCCGTGTCGTCCGTTTCCCACAGCTCGCGCGCGAGGTCCTGCTGGGTTTTCAGCCGCTTCGCGAGCGCACGAAGCTTGCCGAGGTTCACCCCGTGGTCGTCGCCGTGCTTCTCGTTCACCTGCCGCGCGCGCGGATCTTCGAGCGCGGCCAGTTCGGCCAGCACCTCGGCTGTCGTAGTCCCGGTCACCTGGTCAGCCTACGAGGCGCTCCGGGGCCGAGGGGGCGTGACGACCTGCCGGGCAACCGCTCACCCGGCGTACCGGGCCACAAGGCTGCTACGGTTGACCGGTCGCGGTTCAGACACCAGCCGCCGGGTCCCTTCTTCTGGGTTCGGCCTGTCCACCGAGGCAGTCGCCGGCCCCCATACCGGCAAGGAGTCAACTTGACCGACTACCGCGCTCCCGCTTCTTATGCAGCACGTTCGACGCGGAGATTCGTGTCCCCGCTCGATATCGCGATCACCGCTTCCGCCGACGACACCGTGGTCGCCGTATCGGGTGAAATCGACCTCGGCGTCTCGGACGACCTGCGACGGGCGCTGGACGAGGAACTCGGCTTCAAGCCGTCGGCGCTGATCGCCGATCTGTCCGCGGTCAGCTTCTGCGATTCGTCCGGCTTCACCGTTCTCGTCCAGATCAGGGCGAAGGCCGAGGAAGCAGGCGTTCCGTTCATCATGGTCACCCAGGAACGGGCCTTGTTGCGTCCGATGGCGCTGCTCGGCCTCGACGCCGTCTTCACCGTGCACCCGACCCTCGATTCGGCACGGGACATGCTCACTCGCTGACCGGCTGTCATGATGGGCGGTTGTGACGAGTGACAAGGGTTCGGGCTTCCGTATCGGCGGCCGTCCGGTGGCGGAACGGCTGACCGAAGTCCTGCCGTCGCTCGCGAAGACGGTGCTCGCCGAGATCGTCTCCCGGATCCCGGAGTACGGCCTGCTCCCCGCCGAGGAGCTGAGCGGCGACATCACGCGGGTGATCGAGCAGAACCTGCGCTCGTTCATCGACACTCTGCGCACCGGGTCCACGCCGTCGCGGGAGGAACTCGGCTTCCTCCGCGAGTCGGCGGCCCGGCGCGCGGAGGAGGGCATCCCGATCGACGTCGTGCTCACCGCGTACCACATCGGCATCCAGGTTTTCTGGGCGTCGCTGACGCCGGACGCGCGTCCGGAGGAGGTCGCCGACGTCCTGGCCGTCAACGCGCTCACCTTGCGTTACCTGGAGGTGGTCACGCCCGCGGTCGGCGCCGGGTACCTCGACGAGCGACAGACGATGTTCGACGACGAGCGGTCGGCGCGGCACACCGTGCTTTCCGCGCTGCTCGACGGCGAACCAGCGGAGGTCGCGGCGGGGCAGGCCGGACTGCTGCTGCCGCCGTGTTACGTCGTCCTCGCGGCGTCGGTCGGCACGCATCCGGACGAGGAGATCGACGGGGTCGACCCGCTGGTCGCCGGGCGGCGGAAGCTCCGGCGGCTGCGGGTCGAGCTGGAGCGCCAGATCCGGGGCACCGTCCTGACCTCGCTCACCCCCGAAGGCGGCATCGCCTTGTTACCGCACGAAACCCCGGTCGGCGAACTGTCCATTCGCGACTGGGCGCGGCTGGAGCGTGTCCTCGCCGACGTCGCCAGGACGGCGGGTGCCGACGTCATCGCCGGGGTGGCCGCCGCCGAACCGTCCGAGGTGCCCGGCGCGGCGAGGCTCGCGCAGGAAGTGCTCTCGGTCGCCATCGGAGCCGGGCGGCCGCCGGGGCTTTACCGCCTCGACGACGTCCTGCTGGAATACCAGCTTTCCCGTCCCGGGCCGGCGCTCGACCGGCTGGCCTCCAGGCTGGCGCCGCTCGACGGCAATGAGGAACTCCTGCTGACGCTGGAAACCTTCCTCCGCCGAGGAGGGCGCCGGCAGACCGCCGCGGCCCTGCACGTCCACCCCAACACGGTCGATTACCGGCTGCGCCGGATCGCCGACCTCACGGGACTGGATCCCACCCGGCTCGAACACGTCGCCCTGGTGAGCGCGGCGCTCGCCGCTCGCGCGGCCCGAGGCCGTCCTTGAGTCTCTTGTGACACGTCCCAAGGGCCTTACAGAACGTGGAGATCCTCGTTGTCGCGGAGGTCGAGCAGCCGACGGGCGGAACGGCACTCACCGGGGAAGACGAAGAGGAGCGTGTGCGTTTCCTCGGCGAGCAAATGCGCTCGTTCGAGCACCCGCATGCCGGTCGTGCCGAAGAACTCGAGTTCGGACAGGTTGAGGATCACCTTGGTACCGCTGCCGTGGAGGCGCTGACTCAGCATCTCCCACAGCCTCGGCGCGGTGCCGAGGTCGACCGCACCGTTCGTCTTGACCACGGCGGTCCCCCTGGTCGGCCTGCTCACATGCAGGCGGAGACGTCCGCGGGCTTCAGGTGCCACCTGGTGACGGGCCCCGGCAAAGGCGCGCTTCTCGTCAAGCGCGCGGGGCGTTGACAAGGAAGTCATGAGTGGGAAGTACCCCGGCACCGCGTCCGCTGAAACGGCCTACTCCTTCGCGATCTCCTTGTTCACGCCGCTCGGGCCTTCGTACTCCCGGTCGGGAAGGTTCCGCAGCAGGTCGAGCGTCCGGTCGTCGGCGCCGTTGACCTCGGCGGCCCGGACGAGATCGTCCCTGCCCGCCGGGTAGTCGACGCCCGAGAGGCACTTCTGGATTTCGATCGGGTTCGCGTCGCTCACGGTTTCTCCTCGCTTCCGACGGGCCGTCCACTCCGCGTACCCGGCGGGCGGACGGGGAAACGCGGCGCTTGAACGCCGGGAAAAGCGGGTATCACCAGCGCGTCGGAGGTGATGTTCCATGTCCGCTGCGCCAAGCGGCACCGGGCCGGTCGTGACCGGTTTCGACGGGTCGCCCGAAGCACGCCGCGCCGTTCGCTGGGCGGTCGCCGAGGCGAAGACCCGCGACCTCGGCCTGGTCCTCGCGTACTGCACCCATGACCGGCTTCCCCCACCCGGCTCGGACCCTGTCGCGACGCCGCTGAACGAAGCGGTTCCCCAGGCCGCCGACGACGCGGCCGACGTGGAACCTGCCCGCCGTCAACTCGCTTCGATGGCTGAAGCCCTCAAGCGCTCCGACCCCGGCCTCGACGTCCGCACGGTCGTCCGCGGCGGCACGCCGGAAGAGGTCCTGACCTCGGTCGCGGACGAGGTGGACGCGGCGATGATCGTGCTGGGCGAATCCCACACCGGGTTGTTCACCAGGGCGGTCCTCGGCTCGACCGAATCCGGCGTGACCAGGACCGCCGACCGTCCCGTCGTGGTGGTGCGAGGGGACGAGCCGCCGCCGGGCGGACCGGTGATCCTCGGTACCGACGGCTCCGCCCAGAGCGCGCAGGCGGCGGGGTTCGCGTTCGACTTCGCGGCCCGTCACGGGCTCACCGTGCACGCGGTCCACGTCGCCCGGATGCCGATCTGGGGGCCCGCGAGCGAGCCCCTGCTCGGCGGTCCGGTACTGGATCCGGCGCCCGGCCTCCCCCAGGAGGTCGCCGACGAACTCGTCGCCCGGCAGCTCGAACCGTGGCGGGAGCGCTATCCGGACGTCGCCGTGGAGATGGTGCACGGCGTCGGCCCCGCCGCGCAGGCGCTGACCGTGCAGTCCAGCGAGGCCGCTCTGCTGGTGCTCGGCCGGAGCGATCACGGCGATCTCCGGCGCCTGCTGCTGGGATCGGTCAGTGACGACGCGTTGCACCACGCGCACTGCCCGGTGGCGGTGGTCCGTGCCCAGCCGGTCGGCTGAGCACGGAGCGTCACGAAGAGGTCAGTTCTCCGAGTGTTCGCTGGGAAACTCGCAGTTCAGCGGCCAGCAGGAGGCCGCCCGTACGAGCCTGCGCGAGCGCGTAGCCGACCTCGGAGACCTTGTCCCAGGCCTCGCCCGGCGTGTCACCCGCACCCACCTGGCCTGCCAGCAGGCTCTCTTCGAGCTGTCCCTGCAGGCCCGGCAGGACGTTGGCGAGGTCGTCGGCGAGCCGCTGCAATGCCCCGATGGTGCGGCAGAGGTCGGCGGGCGAGGCGGGCTCGTCGTCCCGCAGCCTGGTGTACAGGCGACGCACGACCGTCCCGGCCTGTGCGGCCAGCAGGTACGGCGGCTCCTCCGACTTCGGACTCATGCCCTGAAGTACCCCGTCCACGACCTGCGAAAACAAGTTTGCGCCGAACGAGCCGGGGGTATCAGCGGCTGTGAACAAGGACGCACTCACCTTCGGAGTCGAGGAAGAGTTCTTCGTGGTGGACCGGGCCGGTCACCTTTCCCCGGCGGGCGACGCCGTCGTCGACGCCGCGGACGAGGAACAGGGCGAACTCCAGCAGGAACTCACCCGATCGCAGGCCGAATCGGCCACTGGCATCTGCACGACCCATGAAGAAGCGGAGCGACAGCTGTCGACGATGCGGGCGGAACTGGCCGAGGCCGCCGCACGGCGGAGCTGCCGCCTGCTGCCCAGCGGCAGCGCGCCGCTCGCGGAGACGGACCTGCCCGCCATCACCCCGAATCCGCGCTACGAACGGATGTCCGAGCATTTCGGGGCGACCGCCCGGACGTCGCACACCTGCGGCTGTCACGTCCACATCGCCGTCCCCGACCGGGAAACCGGGATCCGGGTGATCAACCGCGTCCGGCCCTTCCTGCCCGCGCTGCTGACCGTGACCGCCAATTCGGCGATCTGCGACGGGTACGACACCGGGTACGCCAGCTGGCGCTACCAGCAGTGGAACCGCTGGCCCTCGGCAGGTCCGCCGCCGCTGTTCACCTCGCTGGACCACTACGAGAGCATCGTCGACGCCTGGCTCCGGGCGGGCGCCATCCTCGATCGCGCGATGGTCTATTGGGACGTGCGGCTTTCCGAGAAGCAGCCGACCGTGGAGTTCCGGCTCGGCGACGTCGCGGCCACCGCCGGCGAAGCGGTCCTGTTCGGGGTGCTGATCCGCGGGCTGGTCGGCACGATCCTCGCGGCGGAGGAGCACCCGCCGAACCTGTCCAACGAGGTCCTTCGGGCGCAGATCTGGCGCGCGTCGCGGGAAGGACTCTCCGGCCGCTGCCCGCATTTCCGGACCGGCGACCTCGCTCCGGCCAGCGCGGTGCTCGACGATGTCGTCACCTTCGCGGCCGGCGCCCTCGAAGAGACGGGTGACCTCGATTTCGTCCGAGACGGCTGCGCCCGGCTCACCGCCGAAGGCAGCGGGGCGGACCGGCAACGGGCCCGGTTCGAGAAGCGGCGACGCGCGGAAGACGTCGTGGACCTCCTCGCCGTCCAGCCGTAACTCGCGTGATCGGGGACGTAACTCGCGTGATTGAAGGCGTAAATCACGAGTTACGGCTGTATGCACGCGAGTTACGGCGTCAGGTTCGGCCGAGTTCGGGCGGACGGCGCAAAGGGCCCCAGTCCGCGTCGTGCCGGGCCCTGTCCCGCAACAGGTCGCGAGCCTCGCCGAGGACCGCGGTGGAAATTCTCCCGACCGGTTCGGGATCGGTCAGCAGGGGCTCGTTGTCCGGGCCGGAGCCCACGATCCGGCCCGCCAGAACCCAGGGTTTGGTCTCGCGACGGCGTTCGTGCCGGAGGTGGCAGTAGTCGTAAAGCCGCCTGGCCAGCCAGAGTTCGAGTGGCTGATCGCGCCACCATGGTTCGGGGTCGAGCGGGTTCACCGAAAGCCCCGGCAGTTCGGCGCCGGTGAGTTCGTCCCGGCTCGTGCCGGGACGATGTTCGGGAGTCGGCGCCCACCGGACGTACAGGCCTTCCCGCCGCCGGACCAGCGCGGCGAGCTCCCCCAGTGACTCCAACTGCTGCATCGAGCGCTCCCAAGCGAAGGATGGACACGGTGACCGGCGCGCCGGCGGCCCTGCTCCGCCGGGGCTGCCCACGCCGGTCCACCTCACGACCGGCGGACGTACAACCTCGCTGCGCCGGCCGTTGCCTTCCGGTTACCCGCTCTTCACCCGGCTACACCGATTTCACCATGGCCCGGTCCACGAGATGCGCGATCCCTTCCAGCGCCAGCCTCGCTTCCGGGATCGAGGCCAGCATCCACGCGTGGATCATGCCCTCGTACTCGTGGTAACTCAGCGGTACACCTTGTTCGGTGCACAGCGTGTGGAGGCGGCGGGCGTCGGAGAGGAGGACGTCCTTGGTGCCGATGTAGACAGTGAGCGCCCCGAGCCCGGAAAGGTCGCCGGACAACGGGCTGAGCCTGGGATCGGTACGCGGCAACTGTCCACTGTAGAGCCTCGCCGCCTCGTTCAGGCCGGTGAGCGCGAGATACGGGTCGCGCTCGTCCAGCGCGGGCTGCGCCGGATGGCTCATCGTCAGGTCCAGCCACGGCGACAGCAGGACGGTCTCCTTGGGCACCGGCCTGCCTTCGTCCCGCAGTGCCTTGGTGAGCGCCAGCGAGATCCCCGCGCCGGCGGAATCCCCCATCACGATCTGGTCCTCCGGGTCGGTACCCTCGGCGAACTCGTCGTAGACGCGGCGGACGAACGCGGTGGTCTCGGGGCACTGGTGTTCCGGGGCCAGCGGATAGATCGGCACGCTGACCGAGCAGCCGGTGCGGTCGATCAGCCGTCCGAAGAACCGCCAGTGGTCGTGCTGGATCTGGTGCACGTAGGCGCCGCCGTGGAAGTACAGCACCTTCTTGCCGTTCCCGCCGCCGGGCGGCTCGATGGCGTAGCAGGGCCGTCCGTCCACTTCGGACCGGCGGACGTCGAACCGGCGCCTGATCGAGCGGATCGGACCCCGATCCCCTTTCGCCTGGCTGCTTTCGATGCTCCGGCGGAACCGGTCGAGGTCGCCGTAGGTGCGCTTCCGGCCGGTGAGGCGCAGCCACGCGAGCAGCGCCGTCGCCGGAAGGCTCGTCTTAGACCAGATCACGGGGTACCGTCCGATGCCAGTTGCGGGAGAACGTCCTTCGCTCCCCTTCGTACGCGTCGAGCTGCGCGTCGATCACGAATTCGGCGGGAGTGCAGGACACCCGGGTGCGGGTCTCGGACCTCGCTTCCCAGTCACCGCGGGCGAAGGTCATCGACCAGGACGTCTCCGCCACCGGGGAACAGAAGTCGTCGGCCACCCAGGAGTAGCACTCGAAGACGTTCCTGGTGACTTCGAGATCGATGTCGTCGAACCGGACCTTGCCTTCGTTCTTGACGATGTCGAGCGAGGACCGGTAGTCGATCAGGTCACGCGAGACCGTCCAGCGCTGCTCGCCGGGCTCGATCCGGGTCGCGGGCAACGGTTCCGTGCCTTCGGGTTCACCGAACGGCCGCGCCGGGACCTCGTCCGCCTCCGCGATCGGCCGGACCGGCAGCGTGAGCGTGCTCTGTCCCGTGTGGACAGTCACCATCGCCGGTTCCGGCGGCGGCCACGCCAGCGGCCAGTACGACGACGAGATCGACAGCCGGATGCGGTGCCCGGCGGGAAACGCCTGTGCGACGGCGTTGAGCTCGACGCGCACCCGGTACCGCTTGCCCGGTTCCAGCGGCTCCGGGTCTTCGTGCCCGTCCCGGTGGGTCAGATTCAGCAACCCGTAGGTCACGCGGGTGGCCCTGCCGTCCGGGGCGACGTCCGACAGCCGGACGGCGACCTGCGCCACCGGCTTGTTCGCGGAGACCTCCAGCTCCACCACCGGCGAACCGAGGATTTCACACGGCTCGGTGAGCTCGTCGGTGTCGAAGACGAGCGAACCGCCGTCCTCCTCCCGCTGGTCGTACGGCAGATCGGGGGGAGCACTGTACGAAGCCCACTTCCCGGCGAACTGGCCGACCGAAAGCGGCGACTCCACCGACAGGTTCTCCGCCGGGACGTCCTCACCCGGACGGGCGATCCGGTGCCGGGCGAGCCGGTGCTCGGACGGGCTCACATGCGGCGAAGGCCAGGTCGGCTCGCCCACCCAGCGACCGGGACGGTCCTCATACGACGTCGACGGCGGCACGCTGTCCTGCATCCAGGTCTGGAGCATCGGCCCGTCCATGACACCGTTCTCGACGTCCTTCAGCCAGTGGTCCCACCAGCGGACCAGCTCCTGCAGGTACCCGATGGCGGGGCCGGGCCGTCCGAGATGCGGGTACTTGTGGGACCACGGCCCGATCAGCCCGCGGCGCGGCACGTCGAGGTTGGCCAACAGCCGCGAGACCGCGTTCGAGTACCCGTCCGCCCAGCCGCTGGAGGCGAGGACCGGCACCTGGACGTCGCTGTAGTTCTCGCAGACCGACGCGTGCCGCCAGTAGTCGTCCCGGCGCTGATGGCTCAGCCATTCACCGGCCCAGAGGCCGCAGTTCTCCAGCCGTTCGTGCCACAGGTCGCGCCACCGCTCCCCCGCGAGCGCGGGGTCGGGCGGCAACGTGGCGTAGGCGAACATCGTGGAGGCTTCGGCGACGTTGTCCGAGAGCAGGCAACCGCCCATGTAGTGCATGTCGTCGGAGTAGCGGTCGTCGGTGAACGACGAGATCGCGATCGCGGTGAGGCTCGGCGGTTTGCGCGCCGCCACCTGCAACGCCGCGAACCCGCCCCACGAGATCCCCATCATGCCGGTCCGGCCGGAGCACCACGGCTGCGCGGCGATCCACTCCAGGACGTCCTCGGCGTCGAGTTGCTCCCGTTCGAGGTATTCGTCGGTGAGCACGCCCTCCGATTCCCCCGAACCACGGATGTCGACGCGGACACAGGCGTAGCCGTGGCCCGCGAGGTACGGGTGGTGCACGGAGTCACGCACCGAGGTCAGGTCGCGGTGGCGGTACGGGATGTACTCCAGGATCGCGGGGACCGGCTCACCGTCCGAAGCGACCGGCCGCCAGATCCGGGCCGACAGCCGGACGCCGTCGGACACCGGGATCCAGACGTGGTCCTCCTCGGTGATCTCGTACGGCAGCGAGGCCACCGTCCGCATGGGCTATCCCTCCTCGAAGTCGAACCGCAGCGCCTCGACGCACCGCCGGTACTTGCTCTCCATCTCCCGTTCGGTCTGCGCCGCGACGAAGATATGCGCGAGCTCGTAGCTGTAGCTGTCCTGTTCGGGCAGATCGGAGAGCCGGATCCCCTTTTCGGCCACCGGCTCGATCTTCACCCCTGGGATCTCCGCCTCCAGGTCCGCGATCTCGCCGCGGGTGGGCACCCGGGTGACCAGCCCGTCGCGGAAGCGGCGGTAGTACCACTTCCCCGCGATCCGGTAGTCGCCCCGGTTCCGCCGCGTCCGGGGATCCTGGCCGAGCCCCAGCTGGACCATGATCTGGTGGTTCGCCACCCCGTCGACGTATTCGAACAGCTCCGCGTGGGACTGCGAATGCCGCGGGTTGATCTCCAGCAGGCAGGCCTGCCCCGATTCGGGGTGGCAGAAGAACTCGATGCTGAACGTGGCGTTGTCGAAGCCGATCTGCTCCATCACGCGGACGGAGATCTCCTTCATCCGCTCGACGGCGTCCTCGGGCAGCTGCGACGGGTACTGATGCCGCTGGAACGAGGCGGTATCGGGGTAGTTGATCGAATCGAGGACACCGTAGACCGTGACCTGTCCTTTGTAGACATAGCCTTCGGTCGCGGCCTGCACGCCGTTGAGCTCGCCTTCCGCGAGGCAGGCCGCACCCCCGGCGTCGGCCACCTGGGCGGGAAGATCCACCGTGGCGAGAACGCGTTCGAAAGGCTTGCCGACCCTGTCCACACCCGCCCGGATCTCGGCGACGGCCTTGTCGAACTCGTCCTCGTCGGCGACGTGGAAGGCCAGCTCCGACGAAAACGACTTCACCGGCTTGAGCCACATGGGGTAGTCGACGCCCTCCGGCGGCCGGGGATCGTCCTCGTCGAGGTCGACGATGCCGAACGCCGGCACCTCGTCGATCACCTTCGACTGCTCGAGGCGGCTCCAGTACTTGTGCTCGCATTTCAGCACGGCTTCGAGCGAAACACCGGGGAGACCGTACTTTTCGCACAGCATGGCCACCATCGTCGACGACGGGAAATCCCAGTAGCTGACGATCGCGTCGATCGAGCCGTCGAAGGCGTCCAGCTGCGTCACCGCCTTCTCCACGAGCTCCACGATCGGGATCTCGCCGTGCTGGAGTTCGTCGGGCGACAGCAAGGCATGGAACCGATACCGGTCGGCGCCGGGGATTCGTCTCATCACCTCTTCGTTGCTGTCGTCGAGACCGATGACGAAGATGTTCTTTTCCTCTGTTGGGGGCCTGGAGGATGTGGTCATAGGGCAGTGCTACCCGCTCCGAAGTCCCGGAAAACCCTGGTTTGCCCCCGTCGCCGCCCGGGAATCCGGCCATCATGACGGAGTTGCCCGGAACGCGTTCACTGTGGCTCGACACCGCTCCCGCTCCCGACCGCACCGGGACACCGCTGCCGCCGGAGGTCGACGTCGCCGTGCTCGGCGGCGGTATCGCCGGGCTCACGACGGCGTACCGGCTGGCGCGGGCCGGGCGTTCGGTACTGGTACTGGAGGCCGGCCGCCTCGCGGCGGGGGTTTCCGGCCACACCACGGCGAAGATCAGCGCCCAGCACGGGCTCAAGTACGCCACGCTGGCCAAGACCAAGGGCTCCGAAGCCGCCGCGATGTACGCGTACACGCAGGCGGCCGCGTTGGACTGGATCGCCGCGGCCACGGCCGAACTCGGCATCGACTGCGGGTTCACCCGCGCCGACAGTTTCGTCTACACGACCCACCCCGGAACCGTCGAAAGCCTCGAACGTGAGGCGGAGGCGGCCGCCGAGGCCGGTCTCCCGGCGTCCTACGTCACCGAGGTCGATCTCGACGTGCCCGCCCTCGGCGCGGTGAAGTTCGCGTCGCAGGCGCATTTCCACCCGCGTCGCTGGCTGCTCGCGCTTGCCGACGAGATCGAGCGCGCGGGCGGGACGATCGTCGAAGGTGTGCGGGCGGAAGGCGTCGACGAACTCGGCGGGACCACCGTGCGCACCAGTTCCGGCGACGTCCGGGCGGGCGAGGTCGTGGTGACGACCCACTACCCCGTGTTCGACCGCGGCCTGTTCTTCACCCGGCTCGACCCGGTCCGCGATCTGGTGGTCGCCGGGCCGGTCGAGGGCAACCGGCCGCCGGAGGGGATGTACCTCGACGCCGACACCCACCACTCCGTGCGAAGTTATCTCAAGGACGGCGTCCCGTACGCGGTCGTCGGCGGCGAGCATTACCGTGTCGGCGACTCCGTCGACGTCGAGAGCCGCTACGAACGGCTGGCGAGCTGGGCGAGCGAGCACGCGGCCGTGCACCGGGTCACCCACCGGTGGTCCGCCCACGATCTGTCCACTTTGGACTCCGTGCCGTACGTCGGGCGTTATCACCCGGCGAGCCGCCATCTCTGGGTCGCCACCGGCTTCGGCCAGTGGGGGATGACCGGCGGCACCGCGGCCGGGTTGCTGCTCGCGGATCTCCTCACCGGACGCGACAACCCGTCCGTGGGTCTGTACGACCCGAACCGCTTCGACCTCCGGTCCGCGATCTCGTCCGTGGAGAACAACGCCACCGTGGCGAAGTTCCTGGTCGGCGACCATCTCAGCGCGCTGCGCAAACCCGCATCCGTGGACGAAATCCTGCCCGGCGAGGCGAAGGTGACCCGTGACGGCGGCGAACTCGTCGCCGCCTACCGCGATCCGGGCGGCGAGCTGCACGCGGTCGGCGCCCACTGCACCCATCTGGGTTGCCTCGTCGCGTTCAACAACGCGGAGAAGACCTGGGACTGTCCTTGCCACGGTTCGCGGTTCGGTCTGGACGGGTCGGTGATCCAGGGGCCGGCCGTCCGCGCGCTGCCGAAGAAACGGGAGCGGTGATGACCGGCATCGGTATCGAAGAGGAGTTCCTGCTGGTCGATCCCAGGACCGGGGTGAGCTGCCCCAGGGCGGAGGTGGTGCTCGAACGGCACCGGATCTGCTGTCCGCTGCCGGACGGCGCCGCGGTCCACCGCGAACTGCGGCCGACGCAGATCGAGGCCGCCACCGGCGTCTGCGAAACCGCCGACGAGCTGTACGAACACCTGACCGCCGGGCGCCGCACGCTCGCCGAAGCGGCCGCGGGCGAGGATTGCGCCATCCTCGCCTCCGGCACTCCCCCGCGTCCCTCGCCCGAGCGCGACTACGGCGCCGACGACCGGTTCGGCAAGGTCGACGCGCTGTACGCGGGCGTCGTCAAGGCGTACGAGGCCTGCGGATGCCACGTGCACGTCGGCGTGGCCGACCGGGAGACCGCGGTCGCCGTCGTCAACCATCTGGGTGAATGGCTGCCCACGTTGCTGGCGCTGTCGGGCAACTCGCCCTTCGAGGGCGGCCGCGACACCGGGTACGAGAGCTGGCGGATGGTCGAGCAGAGCCGGTTCCCCGGTTCCGGCGTCGCGCCGTACTTCGCCGACGCCGCCGCCTACGAGGAGCAGGTCGGACGGCTGGTGGACTGCGGCGTCCTCGTGGACGAGCGCCAGACCTTCTGGCTCGCGAGGCCTTCCGCGCGGTGGCCGACGGTCGAGGTCCGCGCCGCCGACACCGCGTCCACCGTGGACGAAGCCGTCCTGCAGGGCTTGCTGACCCGCGCGCTGGTGCGCACCGCCCTCACCGATTTGGACCGCGGTGTGGAGGCGGCGCCGCTGGATCCGCAGATCGCCGCCGCCGCGGTCTGGTCGGCCGCGCGGCACCGCCTGTCCGGACCGGCCGTCGATCCGGCGGCGGGAAAGCCGGTCCCCGTGGGCGACCGGGTCGCCTCGCTGCTGGCGCATACCGGGCAGGCGCTGGAGGACACCGGCGACGCGGATCTCGTCCGCACCCTGCTCGGACAGCTGGAACGGGAGGGCACCGGTGCCGAACGGCAGCGCCGGGCCGCCGCCGACGGAGAGATCGCGGTGCTGCGGATGCTCACCGAAGAGACGGTTCCGCACGCCTAGATCGGGTACCCCCCGGGCATGACGACGATCGACCGTGAGGTGGCCGCGAGGCTGCCCGAGATCCGCGGCCCGCTCTCGGCCGCCGTGGTGGACACCCTGGCAGGCGGACGCCGTGACGACTTCGACCTCGAGGCGGCGACCGACGCCGATCCGTTCGGTGAAGACCTGCACTTGGCGCTGCACGTCTGCTACGAGCTGCACTACCAGGGCTTCGACGGCGTCGACTCCGAATGGGAGTGGGACTCCAGGATGCTGGGCTTCCGTACCGTTCTGGAGCACGCGTTCCTGGACGGGATCCGCGCCGCCGTGCCCGGCGGGGACGACGTCGGCGGGCTGCTGGACGAGTTGCTCGTCGAACCGGTCGACGGCGGCGGCGTTTCGCATTTCCTGCGGGACGAGGGTGAGTGGTGGCACGTCGAGGAGTACTTCGCGCATCGGTCGATCTACCACCTCAAAGAGGCCGACCCCCACGCCTGGGTGATCCCCCGGCTGCGGGGCAGGGCCAAGGCGGCGCTGGTGGCCGTGGAGTTCGACGAGTTCGGCGGCGGGCGCGCCGAGCAGGCGCATTCCCGTCTGTTCGCGGACCTGCTGACCGCGGCGGGCCTGTCGTCCGGCTACCTCGCCTACCTCGATCACGTCCCCGCGCAGATGCTCGCGACGGTGAACATGATGTCGCTGTTCGGCCTGCACCGGAGCCTGCGCGGCGCGCTCGTCGGGCACTTCGCCGCCGCCGAGATCACCACCGCGCCCGCCGCCAAGCGGATGGACCAGGCGCTGGAACGCCTCGGCGGGCCCGCCGAATGCCGGTACTTCTACACCGAGCACATCGAGGCCGACGCGGTGCACGAGCAGGTGCTTCGGCACGACGTCGTCGGCGACCTGCTCGACCGGGAACCGGAGCTGGCGGCGGACATCGCGCTCGGTATCCAGGCCACCGACCTGCTGGAGACCCGGCTGACCCAGCACCTGCTCGGCGCGTGGTCAGCCGGGGAGAGCTCACTCCTGAGGCCGCTGCACCCCTTGGCGTGAACGGCGGCGGTGACTGGTGTCGCAGAACGGGTAGCGCTTGCTGCGGCGGCAGGCGCAGAGGGCGACCACGAAGCGATCCGACGTCACCGTCTCGCCGTCTTCGGTGACGATCTCGACCGGCCCCTCCACCAGGAGGGGCCCGCCGGGTTCGATCCGGACCCTGGTCTCACGGCCGGTCGGCACGGATCACCACCAGTTCCTCGTGCCGCTGCTCGGCGCCGATCAGGCCGGCCGCTTCGAGGAAGGCCGCCCGCGCCCGCATGACGGGTCCGAACGGGATCGACCGGGTGGCGACCACCGAAGGCGTCATTCCCGCCGCCCGCAGCTGCTCCAGCGACTTGTCGGGGCCCGCGACCGCGGAGTGGACCATCATCAGGTAACCGCCCGGCGCCACCAGGGACGACGCCCCGGCGCACACCTGGTCGAGTACGAACCGGCCGTCCGGCCCGGCGTCCCACGCCCGCGCGGCCCCGGCCGCGGGCACCGGGGACGGCACGTACGGCGGGTTCGCCAGCACGACGTCGAACGGCCCGCCGCGCGCCGCTTCGGCCAGGCCGCCCCGAAGCGGCCGAACCGGAAGCCGGCGCAGCCGCGAATTGACCCAGACCGCGACCAGCGCCCGCCGGGAGATGTCGACCGCGGTCACGGATCCCGCGCCGTGCGCCGCGGCCGTCAGCGCGAGGGCGCCGGTCCCGGTGCAGAGGTCGAGAACCCTTGCCCCGGCGGGCATTCCCGACGTGCTCAGCGCGCTCGCCAGCATCCAGGTGTCGTGTTGCGGGCGGTACACCCCCGGCGGTCGCAGCAGCCGTGGCCGCGCCGGGGCAAGTGGAATCGCTGCTGCGTTGGAGATCGCGGTCATGTCCCCTCCGGTTCGCCGATGTTGCTCCCGGCTACCCCGGCCGTGCGGTGCCAAACGTCCACAATGGCCTGCGATCCGAGGGTTGGACACGCCCGGAACGGGGTAGCCGCAGGGAAATGAGCGAAGGAGACGCGGATGGAGAAGAAGGCCGACCACGGCGAGAAACAGGACGAGGAAGAACGCGAGGAGGTCCGCGGGGAGCAGGGCACGTCGTCCGGTGATCCCCACGACGACACCGACCCGCAATCCGGCTGAGCCGGTGCGCGGAACTCCCCCGGCTCGCCCCGGCCGGGGGAGTTTCCCTGGCGTCTCCATGGGGTATCCGAGGGGCTTCTGGCGATACGGAGGCGTTTCCGATGAATCTGCGTGCGACAGGTTTTCTTCTGCGACCGGCGGTGCTGGTCATCGCGCTGGTGCATCTGCTCCTGGGAGTGCTCGGCTTCTTCTTCCTCCCCGAGGCGAACCAGGCCGGCGCGAACACGCTGTGGATCTTCAGCGCGACCGGGATGCTCGACGTCATCCGCACCGTGCTCGGTGTGCTCGGCCTGGTCGCGGTGTTCAAGCCGTCCGCGATCCCGGCCTACTGCTGGCTGGCTTTCGTGGCCTTCGCGGGTTTGACCGCGTTCGGGGTGCTCTCGGCGGGGACCGACACGTCCGGTGACGCCGTCAACTTCAGCTGGGCCGACAACACCCTCCACGGGCTGACCTCGCTCGCGGCACTCGTGATCGGCATCGCCGCCACTCGTGTTTCCCAGCGGAAGCAAAGTAAGGCAAGGGAGAACGTTTAGTCCGTCCACAACGGGCAACTTGGCGGGTATGACGAAAAAGGCCCCGCTCAGGATCCTCCTGTGGCATGTCCACGGGTCCTGGACCGAATCCTTCGTGCAGGGCGGCCATCACTACCACCTGCCGCTGCTCGCCGAGGGCGGGCCTTGGGGACGCGGTCTCAGCGGCCGTGACTGGCCCTCCGCCGAGGAGATCCCGGTCGACGAGCTGAAAGATCTCGACGTCGACGTCGTCGTTCTCCAGCGCCCCGAGGAGCTCCAGCTGGCGGCGCGGTGGCTGCGCCGACGCCCCGGCAAGGAGGTGCCCGCCGTCTATGTCGAGCACAACACGCCCCGGGAACACGCGGCCACCACCCGGCACCCACTGGCCGACCGGGACGACATCCCGCTCGTCCACGTGACCCACTTCAACGAACTGATGTGGGATTCCGGACTCGCGCCCACCGTGGTCGTCCCGCACGGGATCCCCGATCCGGGTGAGCGCTACACCGGGGAACTCCCCCACGGCGCCGCCCTGATCAACGAGCCGGCGAGGCGCGGACGGATCACCGGAACCGATCTGCTACCCGCTTTCGCGGAGATCGCGCCGGTCGACGTGTACGGCATCGGCAGCGAAGATCTCGAAGGCCGTCACCCCGCGCTGCGCACGGGCGGGGACCTGCGCAGCCGGGAACTGCACGCCGAGGTCGCCCGGCGCCGCGTCTACCTGCACACCGCGCGGTGGACGTCCCTGGGGCTCTCGTTGCTCGAAGCGATGCACCTCGGCATGCCGGTCGTCGCACTGGCGACCACCGAAGCCGTACTCGCGGTCCCGCCCGACGCGGGCGCCGTCTCGACGGATATCGAGGTGCTGGCGAGGGCCTACCGCGAATTGATCCATGAACCCGATTTCGCCGTACTGGCGGGGAAATCAGCGCGCGAGTTCGCGTTGAGCCACTACGGGCTCGACGCGTTCCTCGAACGCTGGGACGCCCTGCTGACCAAGGTGACCGCTTGACCACGCCGACCGCGGCGGGAAGGAGCCCGATGAGGATCGCGATGGTTTCCGAACACGCCAGCCCGCTCGCCGCGCTCGGCGGAGCCGACGCCGGGGGCCAGAACGTCCACGTCGCCGAGCTGTCCGCCGCGCTGAGCAGGCAGGGGCACGACGTCACCGTCTACACGCGCCGCGAGAACCGGCGCGTCGCCGCGACGGTCGAGACGCCGGACGGCTACCGCGTCGTCCATGTGCCGGCGGGCCCGGCGAGGAAACTGCCGAAGGACGAACTGCTGCCGCATATGGGAGAGTTCGGCCGGGTGCTGCGCTCCCGCTGGGCGAAGGACCGGCCGGACGTCGTCCACGCGCACTTCTGGATGTCCGGCCTGGCATCGATTCTCGCGGCGAAGGATCTCGGCATCCCGGTGACCCAGACCTTTCACGCGCTGGGCGTGGTGAAACGCCGCTATCAGGGCAAAAAGGACACGAGCCCGCCCGAACGGATCCGGCTCGAACGGATGATCGCCAAACAGGCCGACCGGGTGATCGCGACCTGTTCGGACGAGGTCTTCGAACTCGTGCGGATGGGCCTGCCGCGCTCACGCGCCTCCGTCGTCCCTTGTGGCGTGGACTTGACCGCGTTCACCCCGGACGGTGAATGTGCTCCCCGCACGGCTCGCCAGCGGATCGTCAGCGTCGGCAGGCTGGTGCCGCGCAAGGGTTTCGACCTCGCCATCGCCGCGCTGCCCTCGCTCCCGGACACGGAACTGATCATCGCGGGCGGCCCGGACTCCGGTCCGCTCGCCGACGCTCCGGAAGTGCGGCGGCTCCAGGCGATCGCCGATCGGGCCGGCGTCGCCGAGGGCGTGCGGCTACCGGGACTGGTGTCCCGCGAGAACATGCCCGCGCTCCTGCGCTCCGCCGACGCGGTGGTCTGCACGCCTTGGTACGAACCGTTCGGCATCGTGCCGCTGGAGGCGATGGCGTGCGGCGTCCCGGTGGTGGCGACCGCCGTCGGCGGGCTGACCGACACCGTCGTCGACGGCGTCACGGGTCTGCTGGTCCCGCCTCGCAGCCCGAAGGACTTGGCGGGAGCGCTGCGGCGGCTCCTCAGTGACATCTCGGCGCGCGAGTCGTTCGGGATCGCCGGGGCCGACCGGGTGCGGGCGCGGTACTCGTGGGACCGGGTGGCGGCGGACACCTTGCGCGCTTATGGGCGCGTTTTGCGCGAGGAGACGGAAGTGGCGACTGCCGCTTCGCCTTCTTGAGCCTGTCGTAGGTGGGTCTCGCGCAACGCCGACCGAGAGGTGTGTGGAAATAGAGACATTGAACGTCTCTCTTTCCACACACCCGTCACACTGGGTCACTCAGCTGGGTATTTGCAGTGCGCTGAGTGGTTCGCGCGTTCCCTCGAAGCTGAGGTCCCACACCCCTGTCGCGAAAGCCACTTTCGGGACATCAGACGTCGCGAAAGCCACTTTCGCGACATGCCCCGGCCTTCCCTACCCCCGCCGACGTTGCGAAAGCCACTTTCGCAACGTTGAAGGTTGCGAAAGTGGCTTTCGCAACCCCTGCCCGCACAAGAGAACGGGCTCACCCCACATACCGCCGCGCGACCGAGTTCCGCTGTGACTCCTCCAGCAGCACCAGCCCGCGCTCCACCCCCGCCGGAACCACCGCGCGCTCCCGCAGCACCCACGGGATCCCCCGCACCGCTTCCGCCACCGCCGCGAACGTGGCCCGGTCGAAGGGCGCCGAGCGCAGCACCGCGACCATCCGGCGCGCGACGCTGCCGAGCGGACGCCGCAGCCACAGCGTCCACAGTGTGTTCCGGATACCGAGCTGCCGTCGCCGCCGCGGATCGCGGACGGCCGACGGGGCGTGGTGGATCACCATCTCCTCGTCCCAGCACATCCACCAGCCCTTGGCCGCGAGGTCGAGCGCGAACAGCTCTTCCTCTCCCCCGAGCCACATCCGGTCGGAGAAGCCGCCGACGTCGTGGAAGGCCCGGACCCGGACGGCCGACAAGCCCGCCATGACACCCAGCAGCGCCGGGCCGGGCAACCAGTCCGGGCCGGGGACCGGGGAGTGTCGCAGTTCCGGGGTGATCGGGTCCTCGGTCAGCGACGGCTCCACCAGGCATCGCCCGGTCACCACACCGAGTCCGGGGTAGGCGTCGAGTTGCTCGACAGCGCGCCGCAGGGACCCCGGCTGCCACCGGGTGTCGTCGTCGCAGAAGGCGACATACGGCGTCTCCACCTCACGGACGGCGAGATTGCGCGCGACGGCGCCGAGGTTCCGCGGCGAGCGGATCACCCGGATCGTCGGGAACCGTTCCTCGACGGCGTCCGCCGTGCCGTCGACGGAAGCGTTGTCCACCACCACGATCGGCGCCGCGTCGGGCAGCGCGATCATCGAGCCGAGGGTTCCCAGCAGCTGCTCGCGCCGGTTGTGCGTGATCACCACGACCGTGATCCGGTCCGTCACTTCATCCTCCATGGGCGTGTTCCAGAACGCGGACGCGGCGCTCCACCGAAGCGGGCAGCCGTTGCCGGTCGGCGAGCGCGCGGGGCAGCCGCCGGAGCACCCCGGCGAGGGCGCCGAGCACGTGCGGTTCCCGGGGAACCCTGGCCAGCGCGCGGAATCCTTCGGCAAGGCATCGGCGGACGGGTCGTCTCATCACCGTGATCAGCATCCGGTTGCGGAGCTCGGCGCGCTCACGCCATGACGGCGACGGCCGCACCGGCGACGGGTGGTGGTGCGCCCGCACGTCCTCCGCGTAGCAGAGCCACCAGCCGCGCGCCGCCAGGTCGTAGGACAGGAGCCGCTCCTCGGCACCGAAATGCAGCAGGGGGTGGAAACCCGCGGCCTGCAGGTAGGCGGCCCGTCGGACGACCGCGGAACACGCGAGGAACCCGAGCACCGCCGGCCCGGGCAGCCCGTCGGGCCTGCCGAGGGGGCTGGCGGCCATCAACGAGACGACCGGGTCCTCCCGTTCTTCCTCCCCTACCAGGGTTTTCGCGGCGACGAGGCCGACGTCGTCGTGAGCGTCGAGGATGCGCTCGGCCTCGGAGAGGGCGTCCTCGGCCCACCAGGAGTCGTCGTCACTGAAGGCGACATAAGGCGTCCGCGCCACCGCGACCCCGAGATTCCGCGCGGACACGCCGATATTGCGCGGCAACCGGACAACGCGCACTCCCGGGTACGCGGCGGCCATCGCCGCCGTGCCGTCGGACGAGGCGTTGTCCACCACCACGATCGGCGGTGGCGGCCGCAGCGCCGTCAGCCGTCGCAAGGTCCGTTCCAGTTCCGGTGCCCGATCGCGGGTGGCGATCACCACCGTCGTCGCGGCCGCGCTCATCGCACCGGCCGGGTCTTGAGCGCCTTCACCATGTCCCGCACGAGCCCGTCGTCACCGGGCAGCGCGCGCAGCGCGGCCACCGCCCGGCCCTGCACCGAGGAACACCAGCGCCACCACGAGTCGAGCACGCCCCGATTGCCGGCCTCCTCGGCCGGGACGAGGGCGGGCCAGCCGAGCGCGTCGGCCTGGGCGGTCACCTTGCCGCCGCCCTCGACCGGATCGATGGCCAGCGCGGGCACTCCCGCCTGAAGACTCAGTACCAGCCCGTGCAGCCGCGTCGTGACCACGACGTCCAGATGCGACAGGATCGACGTGAACTGGTCCGGTGTCTCACAGCGTTCCCAATCCGACGCCGCGAGCCTCGTATCGAGCGGGAGCCGGGCGCAGTCCACCCCGGCGATCCAGTCCTTCACCGAGGCGTGCACCGCCTCATGGCGGCCGGAGTCGCCGTACTCCCGTTGTTCCGGCGCCAGGATCACCCCCGTCACCAGTACCGTGTCGGTCGGCACGCCGAGGGAGAGATCCGGTGCGCCGACGCCGCCCCGGTCCCGCGCGAAGACCTCATCGAAACCCGTGACCGTGTCGTCCTCCGGATCGATCACCGAGACCCCGACGGCGATCCGATGGCAGTGGGCGAACCTGCGATGCACTTCGCGCACCTGCCTGCCGTGCGCGGGCCCGCAGACGAACACCACGTGGCTGTAACGGGCCGGATCCACCTCTTCGTAGTTCACGTCGCCCGGCCGGTACACGGGGCTCCACGCCAGGTCGTGCGGGAGCCCCATGGTCGACAGCGCTTGGTCGACCCTGCGCATACTGAGAACGTCCCCTGCCGTCGCCTCGCCGTGCCGGAAGCTCGCCCAGCCGATCACCAATGCACGCATACCCGAGGCTTACCCGGCATCTCCGGATTCACACGGTTTTTCCGGCCCTCACCGCGGGTAGCCGGTCGCCATGAACAGAGTGCTGGTGACCGGGGGCGCGGGTTTCGTCGGTTCGCATCTGTGCGAACGCTTGCTGGACGCGGGCACCGAGGTCGTCGCGGCCGACAATTTCGCCACGGCCGTCACGGCCAACGTGGCGCATCTCCTCGACCGGCCGGGGTTCCGGCTCCTCTCCCGTGACGTCACCGGGCCGATGAGCGCGCCGGGCCCGTTCGACGCCGTCTTCCATCTGGCGTCCGCCGCGTCGCCCCGTGACTATTTCCGCCTTCCGCTCGAGACGCTGCGCGCGGGCTCGCACGGCACCGAGCGGGCGCTGGACATCGCCGAACGCGACGGCGCGCGATTCGTCCTCGCCTCGACGAGCGAGGTCTACGGCGATCCGAAGGAGCACCCGCAGCGCGAGGAATACTGGGGGCACGTGAACCCGATCGGACCGCGCAGCGTCTACGACGAGGCCAAGCGGTACGCCGAGGCGCTCACTTCGGCCATGCGCCGGGAGCGGGACGTGAACACCGGCATCGCCCGGATCTTCAACACCTACGGCCCGCGGATGCGCCCCGACGACGGCCGCATGATCCCGACGTTCATCGGACAGGCGCTGGCGGGCGAACCGCTCACCGTGACCGGCAGCGGTGACCAGACCCGTTCCCTGTGCTACGTCGACGACACGGTCCGCGGGCTGATCGCGCTGGCGGAATCCGACGTGCCCGGCCCGGTGAATCTGGGCAATCCGCACGAACTGACCGTACTGCGCATAGCGGAAGAGATCCTGGCCGTCACCGGCAGCGCGTCGCGGATCGAGCATGTCGACGCGGCGGTCGACGATCCGGCCCGCCGGTGCCCGGACATCTCCCGCGCCCGCCGGGAACTCGGCTGGGAGCCGGAAATCCCGATGACGGAAGGGCTTCCGCGCACCGTCGCCTGGTTCGCGCGGCCACGGTCCGGCCCCTACCCGGCCGCCGGAGCCTGAACCCGTAACTCGCGTGATCGGAGCCGGAACACGCGTGCTTGAAGCCGGATCGGCTCTGATCACGCGAGTTACGGCTCTGATCACGCGAATGACGGATCGGGGCCCAGCCCCGCGAATCCCCCGAGAGACGCTTCGCTCAGTAGCGACGTCCTGGGCTTTTGCGCCGCGTCGTTTATCACCGACTGCACCGGGTAGCGCTACGGGAGTAAGCGCGGGTCACGGCCCGCATCCCCGACCGGAGAGGTGGCCCGGTGCGCATACTCGGTATCAACGCCGTTTTCCACGACCCGGCCGCGGCCCTCGTGGTCGACGGCGAGATCGTGGCCGCGGCGGAGGAAGAGCGGTTCAGCCGTCGCAAACACGGCAAGCGGCCGGTGCCGTTCTCCGCTTGGGAGCAACCTGCCGAAGCCGCCGCGTGGTGCCTGGCGGAGGCCGGAATCTCCGCGCGGGATCTCGACGCCGTCGGCTATTCGTACGATCCGGCGCTCGTCGAGCCGGGTCTCGCGGGGCATGACGGGAAGGACGAATGTCTCCGCACC
Source organism: Amycolatopsis sp. NPDC057786 (assembly GCF_042797905.1). Lineage (NCBI taxonomy): Bacteria > Bacillati > Actinomycetota > Actinomycetes > Pseudonocardiales > Pseudonocardiaceae > Amycolatopsis > Amycolatopsis sp. NPDC057786. The sequence goes on along the minus strand of NZ_JBHVKW010000053.1, from coordinate 8,724 downwards.
GACTTCGCCCGCCGGGCTCCCGCGTTCCTCAAGGCGGCCTTGCCGGGACTGGATCCCGCGACCGTCCGGTTCGTCCGGCACCATGTCGCGCACGCCGCCTCGGCCGCGCTCGCCGCGCCGTTCGAGGACTGCGCGGTACTGGTGGCCGACGGCCGCGGCGAGAGCACGTCCTATCTCGCGGGCGAGTACCGCGACGGCAAGTTCGAGGAGCTCGCCGAGCAACGGCTCCCCCATTCGCTCGGCCTGATGTACGAGGACCTGACCGAGCACCTCGGATTCGCCCGGTCCAGCGACGAGTACAAGGTGATGGCGCTGGCCTCCTACGGGAAGCCCAGGTTCCTTGACCGGATCGCGGAAGGCGTGCACACCAACGGGCTCGGGTTCCGTACCGACGACATCGACTGGGCCTCCTTCGCGCCCGCCGTCGAGCCGGGGCAGGAACCCGGTCAGGTCCACGCCGACCTGACCGCGAGCGTCCAGCGCTGCCTGGAGGACGTGCTCCTCGAACTCGCGACCAAGGTCCACGAGCACACCGGGCATACCGACCTCGCGATGGCGGGCGGGATCGCGCTCAACTGCGTCGCCAACACCCGGCTCCACGCCGAGGGTCCGTTCGACCGGATCTGGGTGCAGCCCGCCGCCGGTGACGCCGGCACCGCGCTCGGCGCGGCGCTGCAACTCGCGGCCGACTTCGGCGAACGCGGCGGCCCGATGACCGGCGCGGACCTGGGCCGCGGCTTCACGGACGATCAGCTGGAGAACGCGCTCAAGACCGCGAACGTGCGCTACGAACGCCCGGACGACGTCGCCGAAGCCGTCGCCGAAGCGCTGGCCGAAGACCGGATCGTGGCCTGGTTCCAGGGCAAGTCCGAGTTCGGCCCGCGCGCGCTCGGCCACCGATCGCTGCTCGCGCATCCGGGCCACGAGGCCAATCTGGAACGGCTCAACGACGTGAAGGGCCGCGAACAGTTCCGCCCGGTCGCGCCGATGGTGCTCGCCGAACGCGCGGGCGACCTCTTCTCCCGCGGCCCGCTTCCCAGCCCCTACATGCTTTTCGTGCACGACGTCGCGCAGGAGTGGCGGGATCGCATCCCCGCCGTCACGCACGTCGACGGCACCGCTCGCGTGCAGACCGTCGACGCCGCCGACGAACCGCTCGTGGCGAGAATGCTCGGCGCGTTCGAACGGCGTACCGGACTGCCCGCCGTGGTCAACACCAGCCTCAACACCGCGGGCAGGCCGATGGTCGATTCCCCGCGGGACGCGCTGGAGTGCTTCGGTTCGGCCCCCATCGACCTGCTCGCCCTCGGACCTTTCGTGGTCCGCCGTCCCTGACCTTGGAGGTGTGTCGTGATCGAAGAACACTTCGCAGCATTGAGCGAGGCCGCCGGGAAGTCCGCTTCCTGGTCGCCGAAGATCCGTGACTGGGGTGGGCATCTGGCCACCGTGCTGTCGTCCGGCGGACGGCTGCTCGCGTGCGGCAACGGCGGGAGCGCCGCCGAGGCGCAGCACCTCACCGGCGAACTGGTCGGCCGGTTCCGCAACGACCGGCAGCCGTTTTCGGCGATCGCCCTGCACGCGGACACCTCCGCCGTGACGGCCATCGTCAACGACTACGGCGAGCACGAGGTGTTCGCCAGGCAGGTGCGCGCGCACGGCCGTCCCGGCGACATCCTCGTCTGCCTTTCGACCAGCGGTGGGAGCCAGAACGTCGTCGCGGCCGCGAAGGCCGCCCACGAACTCGGCGTCACCACCTGGGCGATCACCGGCCCCTCCCCCAATCCGCTGGCCGCGCTGTGCGCCGACGCGATCCCGGTGGAGGCGCCGTCGATGGCCACCGTGCAGGAGGTCCATCTCGCGCTGGTGCACGCCCTGTGCACCGCGTTCGACCACGCGCTCGGGGTGCCCACGTGAGGCCGCTGGTCGTGGTGGGCGACGCCCTGCTGGACGTCGACGTCGACGGCACGTCGGACCGGCTCTGCCCGGACGCGCCCGTCCCCGTGGTCGATCTCGCCCGCGAATGGCGGCGGCCGGGCGGCGCCGGGCTGGCCGCGTCGCTCGCGGCGCGGTCCACGGCCGAGGTCGTCCTCGTCGCCCCGCTGGGCGGCGATCAGGCGGGCCGGACCCTGACCGGGCTGCTGGAGCGCGAGGTCCGCGTGGTGCCGATGCCGTTGTGCGGCACCACCGTCACCAAGACCCGCGTCCGCGCCGCCGGGCAGTCGCTGGTCCGTCTCGACAGCGGTGACGGCAGGGCGGAGTACTCGCCTCTCACCGCGGGCGTCCGTGAAGCGCTGCGCTCGGCGGGCGCGATCCTCGTCGCCGACTACGGCCGCGGCGTCACCGGCCATCCGGAGGTCCGCAAGCTGCTCGCGGAACTGGCGGGCAAGATCCCGATCGTCTGGGATCCGCATCCCCGCGGAGCGGAACCCGTGGCGGGAATCCGGCTCGCCACCCCGAATCTCGCCGAAGCCGAGCAGTTCACCGAGTCCCGCGCCGACGCCGAGGACCTGGCGAAGCAGGTGCACTCGCTCTGGAAGGCCGACGCGGTCTGCGTCACCACGGGTTCCCGTGGCGCTGTGCTGACCGAGGGCGGCTCGTGCACGACGTTCCGGCCGCCGTCCGGCGTCGTCGCCAAGGACACGTGCGGCGCGGGTGACCGCTTCGCGTCCGCGGTCACCGCCGCGCTGCTGGACGGGGCGTCTACCGCCGACGCGGTGGCCACCGGGGTCGAGACGGCCGCGCGCTTCGTCGCCACCGGTGGCGCCGCCACTTTGTCCACTGTGGACAACGAACCGCGACCGGAGACCGCGCACCACGGCGCTTCGGCGTTCGACGTCGCCGCCCGGGTCCGCGCCCAAGGCGGCAGGCTCGTCGCCACCGGAGGCTGTTTCGACCTGCTGCACCCCGGTCACGCCAGTCTGCTCCGGCAGGCGCGCGCCTTGGGCGACGCCCTCGTCGTCTGCCTCAATTCCGACGCCTCCGTGCGTGGCCTGAAAGGACCGGGGCGGCCGATCGTGACCGCCAGGGACCGCGCCAGGCTGCTCACCGAACTCGCCTCGGTCGACGCCGTCGTGGTGTTCGACGAGCCCGATCCCGCCGCCTTGCTGGACCGCCTCCGCCCGGACGTCTGGGTCAAGGGCGGCGACTACGCGGACACGGAGCTCCCCGAAAGCGCCGTCGTGCGCAGGCATGGCGGCGAGATCGTCCTGATCCCGACCATCCGCGGCTATTCCACCTCCCGGCTGGTGGCCGCGGCGGAAGGAGCATGATGCGCCCTCTCGGCAACGTCCTGATCACCGGCGGCGCCTCCGGACTCGGTGCCGCGACCGTCGAAGCCGTCCGTGAAGCGGGTGGTACACCCCTCGTCATCGACCGCGTCGAACCGGCGGCCGACGTCGCCTTCGTCCAGGCCGACCTTGCCGATTCCGCCGCGGCCGCGAGCGCCGTGAACGCGCTCGCCGAACGGGCCGGCGGGATCGACGGCGTCTTCACCGCGGCGGGGACGGACGCGTGCGGCGCGCTCGACGAAGTGCCCACAGAGGACTGGGAACGCGTGGTCCGGGTCAATCTGCTCGGTACGGCCGCGGTCGTCCGCGCGGCGCTGCCCCATCTGCGGCTGAGCCACGGCACCGTGGTGACCTGCGCGTCGACGCTGGGACTGCGGGTGGCCGGAGACGCGAGCGCCTACTGTGCCTCGAAATTCGGTGTCGTCGGCTTCACCAGGGCACTCGCCATGGAGCTGGCGGGCCGGGTCGGGGTGACACTGCTCGTCCCCGGCGGCATGCACACGGCGTTCTTCGACGACCGGGCCGAACAGTACAAACCGCCGCCGGACGCGAAACTCAACCAGCCCGAGCACGTCGCGGCTTCGGTGGTGTTCGCCCTTTCCCAGCCGCCCGGCTGCGAGGTCCGCGAACTCGTGGTGTGCGCTTCGGAAGAAGGGTCCTGGCCGTGACCGGTGGCATCCTCGTGCTGCGCGCCCTCGGCCTGGGGGATCTGCTCACCGCGGTTCCGGCGCTGCGGGCCCTGCGCCGCGCTTTCGGCGACGAACGGCTGGTGCTCGCCGCGCCCGAGAACCTGCGCGACGTCGTCGAACTGATCGACGCGGTCGACGAGTTGCTCCCGACGGCCCGGCTCGGCGAACTGTCCTGGCCCGGCGAGCCGCCGCGGCTGGCGGTCAACCTGCACGGCCGCGGCCCGGAGAGCATCCACGACCTGCTCGCGCAGGACCCGCTGGAGCTGATCACGTACCGGCATCCGGATTTCCCCGGCGTCGACGGCCCGGATTGGCCGGCCGAAACGCACGAAGTCGACCGCTGGTGCCGTCTGCTCGAGGCCGCCCGTATCCCGGCCGACCGCGCCGATCTCGCGCTGCCGCCGCCTCCCGGCCCCAGCCCGGCGGCGGACGCGGTGGTGATCCATCCCGGTGCCGCGTTCGCCGCCCGGCGCTGGCCGCCGGACCGGTACGCGCGGGTGGCGCGGGCGCTGTCCGGACGGCACCGGGTGGTCGTCACGGGAAACGCGGCGGAAGCCCCGCTGGCCCATGAGATCGCCGAAACGGCAGGGCTGCCCGCCGAGGCGGTGCTCGCCGGTGACGCCGGACTCGCCGAACTGGCGGCGACCGTGGCCGAAGCGCGGCTGGTGATCTGTGGTGACACCGGCGTCGGGCATCTCGCGACCGCGTACGGGACGCCGTCGGTCCTGCTGTTCGGGCCGACCCCGCCGCGGTTCTGGGGACCACCTCCCGACGCCCGGCAGCATACGGTCCTCTGGGTGGGCGACGTCGGCGATCCGCACGGCGAAGCGCCGGATCCCGGCCTGCTGCTGTTGCGCGAGGAACGCGTCCTCGCCGCGGCCGAAGACCTGCTGGCGACGGGGGCTTCCCGTGGGTGAGCGGGTGGGCGTGATCGGCGCCGGCTACGTCGGCCTCACGAGCGCCGGGTGCTTCACGCAGCTGGGGCATCAGGTGGTCTGCGTCGACAACGACCAGTCCAAAGTGGACGCACTGCGGAGCGGCGAGGTCACGATCGTCGAGCCAGGGCTCACGGAACTCGTCCGGGACGGGCTGGGCGGCGGGCGGCTCCGGTTCACCACCACGCCGGACGAGCTGTCCGATGTGGACTTCGTGTTCCTCTGCCTGCCCACACCGGAAGGGAAGGACGGCGCCGCCGACGTCCGGGTGCTGGAAGAGGTCGTGGCCACGCTGCCCGGCCTGCTGCGGCCCGGCTGTGTCGTCGTCACGAAGTCCACCGTGCCGGTCGGCACCGGAACCAGGCTCACGGAGCTGCTCGGACGGCCGGATCTGCCCGTGGTGAGCAATCCCGAGTTCCTCCGCGAGGGGCACGCCGTCGAGGACTTCCTCCAGCCCGACCGGATCGTCCTCGGCTCGGTGCCGGAGAACCGGGCATCCGCCGAACGGGTGGCCGCGTTGTACGGCGAGACGAACGCGCCGGTGTGGTTCACCGGTCCGGCCAGCGCCGAGCTGGCGAAGTACGCCAGCAACGCGTTCCTGGCGCTGAAAGTGTCCTATGTGAACGTCCTCGCCGAACTCTGCGAGCACTACGGCGCCGACATCCGCGACGTCGGGCGGCTCATGGGGCTCGATTCCCGGATCGGCCCCGCCTTCCTCGTGCCCGGCCCCGGCTGGGGCGGCTCGTGCCTGCCCAAGGACACCGCCGCGCTGCTGCGGACCGCCGAACACGCGGGCGTCGACTTCGGCATCCTGCGCGACGCCATGAAGGCCAACGCACGCCAGCGGGCGGCCGTCGTGCGGAAGATCCGCCTCGCGATCACCGGGGTTTCGGACGGCTCGCTCTCGGGCATCCGTATCGGGCTGCTCGGGCTGGCGTTCAAGGCGGGGACCGGGGATCTGCGCGATTCCCCGGCGCTCGCGGTCGCGCGGGAGCTCGCCAGGGGCGGAGCGGTGCTGACCGCCTACGACCCCGGCGTCGAGTCCGTCGAACCGGACATCGTGCAGGTCGTCGACGACCCGTACCTGGTCGCGAAGGACGCGGCCGCGCTGGTGGTGCTCACCGAGTGGCCCGAGTTCCGCGAGCTCGACTGGGACCGGCTCGCCGCCGCCGCCGAACGCGCCGTCGTCGTCGACGCCAGGAATCTCCTGGACCCGGCGACCGTCGGTGAGGCGGGCTTCACCCATACGGGGCTCGGTACCGATCCGAACAGGAGGACAGGATGACCCAGCCGTTGAAGGCCCTCGCACTGGTGTGCTCGCTCAAACCGTCCCCCGCGCCGTCGAGCAGCGCGCTGATCGCCCAGCAGCTGCTCGACGAACTGGCCGGACACGGCGCGACCGGTGAACTCGTGCGTGTGGTCGACCACGACGTCAAACCCGGCGTGGAAGGCGACATGGGCGACGGGGACGCCTGGCCGGAACTCCGCCGGAAGATCGCCGCCGCCGACATCCTGCTGATCTCGACGCCGACCTGGGTCGGCCATATGTCCAGTGTGGCCCAGCGCGTGCTGGAACGACTCGACGCCGAACTGTCCGAAACGGACGAAGAGGGCAGGCCCGCGATGTTCGGCAAGGTCGGTGTCACCGCCGTCGTCGGCAACGAGGACGGGGCGCACAAGATCACCGCCGACCTGTTCCAGGCGCTCAACGACGTCGGTTTCACCGTGCCCGCCCAGGGCGGGACCTATTGGAACGGTGAGGCGATGAAGGGCGGGGACTACAACGACCTCGATGAAACGCCCGAGGCGGTCGCGTCGACCAACGCGACCCTCGCGCGCAACGCCGTCCACTTGGCGAACCTGCTGCGGGAGCGGCAGTACCCCGCTTCCTGACTCAAGGTGTGAACGACGCCACGGCCGGGTACCCCGTTTCCGTGATCGTCAAAACGCTGGCGTTCGGTGTTTGTCTTCTGCTCGCCGGCTGTACCGGAGCGAGCGGGCAGGAGCCGGTGAAAGAGGCCGCCGCGCGGTTCCTCGGCGCGCTCGCGTCGGGTGATCACCGCTCGGCTTGCGCTTTGCTGGCGCCCCGGGCACAGGAGTCCTGGGCACCGGAAAGCTGCGAACGCGGCCTCGCGGCCGCGGACGTCCCGGGTGGAACGCCCGAAACGGTCTCGATCTGGAGCGAGGAAGCCCAGGTGAAGACCGCCCGCGACACCCTCTTCCTGCACGAATCGTCCACCGGATGGGTGATCACGGGAGCGGGCTGCCGCCACCGGAACGAACAGGTCTACGACTGCGCGGTGGGTGGACCGTGAAAGCGCGCCCGGTGTTCACCCTCTACCTCGTCTTCGTCGTGGCCGTCCTCGGCTACTGCGTCCTGCTGGGCCTGCTCCACCGGTGAAGGAGGCGGATGATGCGGCGCTTTCTCCGGGACAACGCCCTCTCGCTGGCGTTCGGCCTGCTGTTCCTGCTGAGCCTCGTGGGGCAGGCGTTCGCGGGGCTCGCCGATTACAACGACCGGCGGCTCAGCCACGCCGCCGAACCGATCGGCCTGCTCGACTACCTGGCGTCCGCGGACTTCGCCGTCGACGTCGCCGAAAACTGGCAATCGGAATACCTGCAGTTCTTCCTGTACGTGTTCGCGACCGTATGGCTGCTGCAACGCGGCTCCCCGGAATCGAAACCGGCCCGCCGGGTCGGCCTGGAAACGGACGAGGAACAACAGGTCGGCCGGTATTCGACGGCCGATTCACCGAAATGGGCGAGAGCGGGCGGCTGGCGCACGGGGATCTTCTCGATGTCACTCGGACTGGTGATGCTGGGCCTGTTCCTGCTCTCCTGGCTGGCCCAGTCCGTGGCCGGGATGAGCGCCTACAACGCCGAGCAGCTCACCGAATTCGGTGATCCGGAGACGTGGTTCGGCTACCTGGCGTCGTCGGACTTCTGGAACCGCACCCTGCAGAACTGGCAGTCGGAATTTCTCGCCATCGGCTCGATGGCGGTGTTCAGCGTGTACCTCCGCCAGCGCGGCTCCCCCGAATCCAAACCGGTGGGCGCACCGCATCACGTGACCGACGAATCCGGGTGAATGAACCGCGGAGAACGGGTATCCGTGCGGCGTCGGACTGACGACCACGGACAGGAGTGTCCATGACCACCACCACGAAACACGACCTCGTCTCGGTGATCACCGAGGACCACCGCGCCTTCGAACGGATCTTCAAGGAACTCGAATCCGGCAAGGGCGGTGACCAGCACCGCAAGGACCTCGCGGACCACGTGATCGCCGAACTCGTGCGGCATTCGATCGCCGAAGAGCAGCACATGTACCCGGCCGCGCGGAAGAACCTCCCCGACGGCGACGAGGTCGCCGACCACGAGATCAAGGAGCACGCCGAAGCCGAACGCGTGATGAACGACCTCATCGGCCTGGAACCGTCGGACAAGCGGTTCGACCAGCTGGTCGGCAAGCTGATCGAAGACGTCCGGCACCACATCGAAGAGGAGGAGAGCGACCTGCTGCCGAAACTGCAGGCCGCCTGCTCGCCGGAAGAACTGCGGGAGCTGGGCGAGAAAGTGTTGCGGGCCAAGGAGATCGCCCCGACACGGCCGCATCCCGCCGCCCCGGACCGGCCGCCGGCGAACCGGATCCTGGCACCGGGGACGGCGTTCATCGACAAGATCCGGGACGCGTTGACGGATCGCGCCACCTGAGCTTCCTGGCCTTCACGGCGTCTTGCCGGTGGGGCGGCGGTCCCGATGGGGAAGGGTGTCGCGAAAGCCACTTTCGGGACGTCTGGTGTCCCGAAAGTC
>NZ_JBHVKW010000052.1:0-55405 GCF_042797905.1 Amycolatopsis sp. NPDC057786 | reverse complement strand
GCCCCCTTCATTGCGCTAGACGCAATGAAGGGGGCCTTCACGTACTTCCGGGCCATCGATCGATGTCACCCAGAAGGGTCATGTGCCGACCACGCCCGAGCCGAGGCGGGGTCCGGGCCGCGGTCGACGTCGCAGGCCAGGCCGGGTACGTGGCACTTCGCGGAGAGCGCCGGGCATGGGGAAAGCCGGTTCGCCAACCGGTCGTAGGCGGCTTACAGTCCCTCCATGCCCGGTACACGCTGGAGCCGCTTGCTGCCTACAGCGCTGCTGGTCACGCTCGCCTTGACGGCGATCACCGTCTGGTCGGCCTCGGACGACATCGAGGCCGAGCTGACCGCGCGCGCCAAGAACGCGCTCGCCGACGTCGGCGTCACCGGCGGCCAGGTGAGCTTCTCCGGCCGCGACGCGAACCTCATCGGCTTCCCGCCGGACAAGGCCGCGCAGGCGATGGACGCCATCCAGCGGATCGACGGGGTCCGGACGGTCGAGATCTCCGGCGACACCGCACCACCGGCGGGCCCGGTGACGACCAGCGGCGAGCCGTCGAGCCAGTCACCCCCGAGCCCTCCGCCCAGCCCTGCTCCGACGTCGGCCAAGCCGGTCGACAAGGCCGGGTTCCAGGCCGAGGTCGACCGGCTGCTGGCTGCCACGCCCATCACGTTCGAACCGGACACCACCGAACTCACCGCCGACGGCGAACGCGGCGCGCTGGAGATCGCGAAGCTGCTCACCGACGCGCCCCGCGACCTGAGGTTCCGGATCACCGGGCAGGTCGCGACCGGTTCGGACCGGAAGCTCTCGCTGAATCGCGCGCTGACGGTGGAGCGGTTGCTGGAGCGCAACGGGGTCAAACGCGACCAGGCGTACTCCACCCAGCGCAGGAACTCCGACGGCGCGAACGGCGAGGGCCGCCGCGTCGACATCACGGCAGAACAGAGGTGATGGCCTGATGCTCTGGCTCTTCGGGCAGATCTGGCTCTGGCTGCTCATCTCGTTCGCTCTCGGCTGCGGTGTCACCTGGCTGCTGATGCGCGGCGAACGACGTGAGCGGCCGGCCGCGGAACCGGTGCCCCGCGAGCCGGAACGCGTGGTACCCGTGCCGCCGGAGCCGGAACCCGAACCGGTGCCCGAGCTGCTCTCCACCGAACGGACGCAGTTCCTCCCGCCCGCGCGGATCCAGGACAACGACGAGCCGTACGACCAGGAGGCGGAAGGCCACCGTGAGGGCCAGCTGACGCCGGAACCGGTGCGGTCCTACCACCCGGAGCCGCCGGAACCGGCCGCCCGCAACGGCGAAGGCGGCCACGAACCCGAACCCGTCTGGCCGAGCGACGAGGACTGGCCACCCGCCGGGCACCGGCCGGGGCAGGGCGGCTGACACTCGCCTGGTAAATTCGGCTACGCACTGTGAGCGGGACGCCGGGTACGTTTCTTCGATCGGGAGCTCCGGCACACGAAGGAGGCTCCGATTGGCGCTCCCCTATTGGACGCCGCACAACCTGCTGCCTCCTGGCCGCCATCCCGCCGATCTGGCCGACGTCTACGAACGGCTGGTCTTCGACGCGCCGCACCAGAACGACCGTGAAATCCTGTTCAGCGCGCTGAACAGCTATCTCGGCGTCGCCCGGCGGATCATGCCGACCGGCCGCGCGTGGATCGGCGGCGATCTGACCGCCAGGACCCCGCACGCGCCGATCGGGCTCGACGTGGTGCTGATCCCGGACGAATGGGGCGCGCTCAAACGGCTCGACGACGCGGGTCGCTCGGCGCTGTACGGGCTGCTGACCCTGCGCGGGGTCATCGTCGGCCAGCCCGCCATGTACCTGGACCAGGTCCAGCCCGTCGGCGGCATGCTCGACGGTTTCCTCTGCCGCCCCGGCGACGAGGAGATCTGGGAGGAAGTGTGGGCATCGGGTGGCAGGGGAATTCCGGAAGTGATCTGGTGAGGAACGAATTCCGGCGTATCGCCGACGAGATCCCCGGCGGCACCTGGCTCGACGACCTCGCCCGCGCGTCGGCGATGGCCGCGTACGCCAAGTTCGAGCGGACGTCACGTTCGCCGCTGCTTCGCGTTTCCGTGCTCGGCGAGTCGCATCTGGACGCGTACACCTTCTCCGACATCAGCCGGGCGCTGCAGGACGCGACGGCGAAGATCGGGCACATCATCCGCAATCCGTCGGGCGAGGTGACCTTCGTCCAGCCGGCGGACCGCGAGAAGGCCCCGCTGATCCAGCGTGGACAGGCGGGCAACGCGATCTTCTTCGGCTTCCCGGAACCGGCGCTCGACGACGCGCTCATCCACGACGGGATCGAGTCGCTGTCCGAACGCGCGGTCAAGGAATTGTGCGACTTCCTGCCGGCCAACGGTTCCGACGACGGCGCGCTGGACGCGGTGCTGCTGCAGCGCGACACCGTCCGCAACGCGGTCAGCGACATCGTCAACGCGGTGAGCAAACACGCCGGGATCGGCATGGCGCTGACCCCGACCGCGGGCGACGAGCTGACCCGCAGCATGACCACCGAGCAGGCCCGGATCCTGTCCGGCAGCCTGCGCGAGTCCCGTGAGGCCGTCGGCTACGAGACGGTCAGCGGCAGGTTGGACGGCGTCCGCACGCGGCGCCGGATCTTCTATCTCGAACGCGAATCGGGCGGCACGATCCAGGGCGCGGTCGCGCCGGATCTGCTCGACGAGATCAAGGAGAACCTCGACCGGCCGGTGACCGCGCGGCTGCGCGTCGTGCGCACCACGACCATCGACGGCCGCCGCGGCCGCCCGGTGCACGAGCTGCTGGAGATCACTCCGGAAGTCAGCCTGTTCGATCAGTGATCGGGTTTCCGACATTCGGCGATGCCACAATTCTCGTCAGAAAATATCGGTGACCGCTTGATCATCGTTGAATGATGACTTTTTCCGGCAGGTAACAATTTCGGCCATTACCCCGAACGATGGGCTAACGTCTTCGGACGGAAGCCTCCGAAAGGGCATGTATGCCGACCGATCCACCTCTCCCGCACCCGCCTGCCACCCGCTACGGCCCTGGGTTCGCCGCGCACGGAACACGGCACCGCAAACCCAAGAACGGCGTGGTCATCGCGGGTTTCCTGGTCGGCGTGGCGGCACTCGGGGTCGCCTTCGTCCCGGTCGCCGGGATCGCCGCATGGCCGCTCGCCGTGATCGGATTGGTTCTTTCCGTGATCGGTTTGACCAAAATCAAGAAGGGCGAGGCCGACAAGAAGGGAATGGGGATCGCGGGGCTCGCGTTTTCGATCACCGGACTGCTGGCCGCCGGCGGGTTACTGGTCTACACCAGTTTCTTCGCCACCGGCGAGTCGGGACTGCACGTCCCGGCGGTCGCCGGGGACAAGAACACCGTCGAGTTCGTCGTCAGCGCCTCCGGCGGCGCGACCATCCGGTACGGCTCGCTCAACGACCAGCGGACCGAGACGACCCCGGCCAGTACCGACGAATGGCGCGGCACGGCGTCGTTCAACTCGGGTGACTACCTGCTCACCGTCACCGCGGACACCCGGAACTCGTCGGTCAGCAACCAGATCGCCTGCACGATCCTGGTCAACGGCAAGAAGGTGGCGGAGAACAAGGGCCAGACCATCGCCCTGTGCACGGCCGGGACCGGCTGATCCCCGCCTGGCGGCCGGCCGGTATCGCCCCCACCTCCACCGGCCGGACCGCCACGAGCCGCTCCTGGCGGCTCTTCGGACGGACCCGGAACCGGCCCGCCCGAGCGCCGATCACTACCGCATGCCCCTCCCCTAGGGCTCGATCGACACCGAATCGGACCCTACGCGCGTACGCGGCGAGGCCACTAAGAATCCGCTAAGGATCACTCACGGACTTTCGCCGAGGTCCGTCAGTTCCGCACGGACCAGCGCGGCGAGCTTGGGATTGGCGTCCGCGAGGATTTTCAGCGCGAGCGCGAATTGTTCGCGGGCACCGTCCACATCCGACCCGGCCCGCAGCACCCGGCCCAGCGTCAGCCGCAGCACGCCCTCCTGGAGGACGAACCGTCTGCTGATCGTCAGGTCCACGGCCTCCCACACATACCGCTCGGCCGCCGCGAGTTCGCCGATCCGCATGCTCAATTCGGCCAGATTGTTCAGCGAGACGACGGCGTAGCTGTCGTCGCCGAGGGTCCGGTCGATCTCCAGCGAAGCGACCTGGTGCCCGATCGCCTCGATGAACCGCCCGGCCCGCTTTTCTGCCTCGGCGCAGTTGTTGAGCGCCTGCCCGCGCAATTCGAGATCACCGGTCCGCTCGGTCTCCTCGACCGCCAGCCGCAGCGTCCTGATCGCCTCGTCGTGCCGCCCCAGCAGGGTCAGCGCGGAGCCGAGATGGATGTTCGCGGAGATCATCAGCCGGTCGTCGCCGATCGCGGTCGCGAGTTCCAGCGCGCGTTCGGCGTCGGCGAGGCAGCCCTGCGGCAGTTCGAAGGTCAGCGCGATGGCGCACCGGGAGATCAGCATCCAGCACCGGCCGAGGACGTCGCCGGAGCGCTCCGCGGCCTCCAGCCCGATCTCGACCAGCCGCGTCCACTCGTCCAGCAGCGGGTACACCGCGCGATAGGTGTGCGCGACCCTGGCCAGCCGCCAGACGTCGTCGTGGCGTCCGGCGGCGCGGGCGGCTTCGAGTACCTCGATCAGGTTCTCCCATTCCGCGGTGAACCAGTCCTGCGCCTCGTCGAAGGAACCGATCGGCGGCGTCCGCTCGTCGGTCAGCGCCCCGGTGAAGTCGAGCGGGTCGACGATCCGCAGCATCTTGCGCCGGGCCCGGTCGGCGACGGCCTGATAGAACCGCACCGAGCGCGACAGGACGTCTTCCCGGTCGGCATCGTCGAGTTCGTTCTCCGCCAGCTCACGGAGGAACAGGCGGACGAGGTCGTGCGGGACGAAGGAGTCGCGGCCGGTTTCGGCGAGCAGGTTGTGCGCGGCGAGCACCCGCAGATGCCGCCGCGCCTCGGCGACGGTGATCCCGCCGATCGCCGCCGTCAGATGCGAACCGGCCGAAACGCACTGGACCACGCCGAGCCGCAGGAACGTGTCCGCGACCTCGGGCGGCAGCCCCCGGAACGAGACGTCGAACGCCGCGCGGACGCCGTCGTCCGGGCCCTCGACGTCGAGCGCGGCCAGCCTGGTCCGCTCGTTGCCGAGTTCGTCGACCAGATCCTGCGCGGACCACTGCGCGCTGGCGGCGAGCCGGGCACCCGCGATCCGCAGCGCCAGCGGGAGATAGCCGCAGAGCCGGGCGAGCGCGTGGTTGAGGTCGTAGCCGGCGGGACCGGCGAGTTCCTCGATCAGCCGGACGGCGTCGCCGGGCGCGAGGGTGCCGAGCACCCGCAGTTTGGCGGCGTTGGACACGGCGAGCCCGTCGAGCCGGGAGCGGCTGGTCACCAGCGTCATCGACCGCGAACCGGGCGGCAGCAGCGGCCGGACCTGCTCGGCGCTCCGGGCGTTGTCGAGGATGACCAGCATCCGGCGCCCGGCGATCATCGAGCGGTAGAGGGCGACGCGTTCGTGGACCTGTTCCGGGACGCCCTCGGCCGGGACGCCGAGCCCGAGCAGGAACTGGGTGAGCAGGTCGGCGGGCTCCAGCGGCGGATGATGCGGGTCGAAACCCCGCAGCGAAGCGAAAAGGATGCCGTCGGGGAAGCGGCGGCCTGCCCGATGCGCCCACCACACCACCAGGCTGCTCTTGCCGATCCCGGCCGTCCCCGTGACCACGCCGACCGCGGTCTCGCCCGCTTCGGCCCGCTCGGCTAGTTCGTCGAGCCAGGCCAGGTCGGCCTCGCGTCCGGCGAGGTTCGGCACCGCGGGCGGCAACTGCTGGACGGGCGCCGCCTCGGCCTTCGGTTCCGCGACGACCTTGACCGGCAGGTCGTCGTTGAGGACGCGCTCGTGCAGCCAGCGCAGTTCCGCGCCGGGTTCGACGCCGAGGGTGCGCAGGGTCGCCCTGGACACCGTGCGGTAGAGCTCGAGCGCGTCGCCGCGGCGGCCGGCGTGGTAGAGCGCGCGCATCAGCTGACCGGCCGTGCGCTCGGCGAGCGGGTTCGCGCGGACCAGCGGGCTGAGCTCGACGATCAGTTCCGCGTGCCTGCCCAGTTCGAGGTCCGCGTCGACCCTGGCGCCGTGGACGGCGAGCCGCAGATCCTCCAGCTCGGGAGCGCGGACCGACCCCGGCACGCCGGCGAGCGCGGGCCCCTGCCAAAGCGCGAGGGCCTCGGTGAGCAGTTCGGACGCCTTCTCCGGGTCCTCCGCCGAAGCCCGCTCCAGCAGGGAACGGGCGCGGTGGACGTCGATCCGCTCGGGTTCGACGGTGAGCTGGTAGCCGGGCGGCGCGGTGAGGATCCGGGCGCCGCGCGGATGATCGGCCTGGATACCGCGGAGCACGCGTCGCAGATGCGAGACGTTGCCGTGGACGATCGTGCGGGCCGTGGCGGGCGGGTCGTGTCCCCACAGCGCGTCGATGATCTCGTCGAGCCCGACGACCTTGTTGACCTTCAGCGCCAGCAACGCGAGCAGGCCGCGGACACCGGGGCCGCCGACGGGGACCGGCCGTTCGCCGTCGAGGAGGCGCACGGGACCGAGGAGCTGGAAGCGGGCAGGGGAACCGCTTTCGCCCATGACGAGCCCCCCTCCTCCGATCTCTCCCCTTACCGGAGTAGCCAACCTACCGCGCGGAGACGCCGCCAACCAGGACGTTCGAGGTCGTGAAGGCCTCCTTCCCTACTTTCAGGGCAGGGAAGGAGGCCTTCACGGCCTTGGCGATACGGGGCGATACGGACAAAGCGCGCTAAGCGGGCGGGTTGCGTCCACTGTGGACCGCGGCTGGCGGGTGACCGGCGCTCCCCTGTGTGTCCTGAAGGTGCCCTTGGGGACGTTGGACGTCTCAAAGGGGCCCTTCAGGACACCACAGGCTTGCCGGAGCCGCGCGGCCGCGGCAGGTGGCACGTGAGGCCCCGTTCCCGCGGCTCAGCCGAGGAAATTCGACCCTCCCCAGTACAGGAAGGACCCCTTCATGTACTTCCGGCTCGCGAACCGCGCACACAGGACGCGGCACTCACGAAAAAGAAAAGGCTCCGTGCCATCAGTCCCGATCTGATGGCACGGAGCCGGGAGATATCCGATTTGGGCCGCCTGGGGGCGCGACCCACACCGGACATCGGCGTCCACGTCCGTCCGGGTGGGCTCACCCCGAGCGAAGAACCCGTTCGGTCGTCGACAACACCTACGTGAGCGAGCCCACTGGCCCGCTCACGTGGCGACAACGTAACAGGGCGCACACCGACGGCTACAAGCGCCCCGCCATGGCCTTCGCGACCTGCGGTTTCGTCAGCGCGACAGCGGCGTCGAGTCGCGGCCCGCGATGAACGCCGGGCGCGGTTCGATCGCGGCGTACGGCTCCCGCAGCGCGTTCTCGACGCTGTTGAACACCAGGAAGATGTTCGACCTCGGGTACGGCGTGATGTTGTTCGACGAACCGTGCATCACGTTCGAATCGAACCAGAGCGCGGAACCGGCCTGCCCGGTGAATTGGTCGATTCCGTATTCGGCGGCGAGTGCGGTGATGTCCTCCTCGCGCGGGACGCCGACGCGCTGCTCTTTCAGCGAACTCTTGTAGTTGTCCTCGGGGGTTTCCCCGGCACATTGCACGAAGGTCCGCTGCGAACCCGGCATCACCATCAGCCCGCCGTTGAACGGGTAGTTGTCGGTGAGGGCGATGGAGCAGCTGACCGCGCGGGGCGCGGGCATGCCGTCCTCCGCGTGCCAGGTCTCGAAGTCCGAGTGCCAGTAGAACCCGGTGCCCTTGAAGCCGGGCATGTAGTTCACGCGGCTCTGGTGGATGTAGACCTCGGAGCCGAGGATCTGCCGGGCCCGGTCGAGCACGCGCGGGTCGCGGACGAGTTCCGCGATCAGCTCGCTGGTCTCGTGGACGTCGAAGATGGAGCGGACCTCACCGGTCTTGGCCTCGGTGATGACACGCTCGTCGCCACTGTGGTCCCCGGAGGACATCCTGACGAGTTCCTGCCAGTAGGTCTGGACCTCGCCGGGCGACAGCAACTGGTCGACGACGGTGTAACCACGCGTCTCGTGGTTGGCGAGCGTGGCCGCGTCCAAGGGGCCGTCGGCCTCGGTGCCCCAGACGGTGGGGTGCGTCCTGGGCAGGTGTTCGGGTTTACCCGTGATGCGGGTCGGGTAACTGTCGTCGACTCGGGTGTCGGTCAGCGTCAATGCAGTCGCCTCCTCGAGCGATTTCTAGGGTTCGGTGACGAGCGGGTACACGCCGTTTTCGTCGTGGACCTCGCGGCCGGTGATGGGCGGGTTGAACACGCAGACGCACTTGATCTCGGTCTTGGGCCGGACCTGGTGCTTGTCGTGGTCGTTGAGCAGGTACAACGTGCCCGGCTTCAGCTGGAAGACCTCGCCGGTCGCGGTGTTTTCGAGCTCGCCCTCACCAGAGGTGATGAACACCGCTTCGATGTGGTTCGCGTACCAGAAGTCGTTGACCGTCCCGGCGTACAGCGTGGTCTCGTGCACCGAGAAACCGACGCCCTCCTTGGCCAGCACGATGCGCTTGCTGCGCCAGTTCGGGGTCTTGATGTCGGCGTCGGTGTCGGTGACCTCGTCGAGTGTTCTGACAAGCAAAGGAAAACTCCTTCTCGTTCCTGGTCGAGGGCGGTCGGTTCGGGTCAGGAGAGGACGGCGGCGACGGCCTCGTCGATGATCGCGAGGCCCTTCGTGAGCTCGTCGTCGGTCAGCGTGAGCGGCGGGAGGACCTTCATGACCTCGCCGTCGGGGCCGGAGGTCTCCATCAGCAGCCCGCGCTCGAACGCGGCGGCGCAGACCTTGCCCGCGAGGTCGCCGTCGGCGAACTCGATGCCCCTGGCAAGGCCGCGGCCCTTCGCGAACAGGTTCGCGTCCGGGTACGCCTCGACGATGCCCTGGAAGGCGGCGGCGATGCGCTCACCCTTGGCCTTGGTCGACTTCTCCAGCTCGTCGTCGCTCCAGTAGACGCGCAGCGCCTCGGTCGCGGTGACGAACGCCGGGCTGATGCCGCGGAAGGTGCCGTTGTGCTCACCCGGCTCCCAGACGTCGAGGTCCGGGCGGATCAGCGTCAGCGCCATCGGGATGCCGTAGCCGCCGATGGACTTCGAGAGGCAGACGATGTCGGGCTTGATGCCCGCGTCCTCGAAGCTGAAGAACGGGCCGGTGCGGCCGCAGCCCATCTGGACGTCGTCGAGGATCAGCAGGATGCCGTGCTTCTTGCACAGATCGTCCAGCGCCTTGAGCCACTCGACGCGCGCGGCGTTGATGCCGCCCTCGCCCTGCACGCCCTCGACGATCACGGCGGCGGGCTCGTTCAAGCCGCTGCCGGAGTCTTCGAGCAGCTTCTCGAAGTAGAGGAAGTCCGGGATGGAGCCGTCGAAGTAGTTGTCGTACGGCATCGGGGTGGCGTGCACCAGCGGGACACCCGCGCCGCCGCGCTTCATCGAGTTACCGGTCACCGAGAGGGCGCCCAGCGTCATCCCGTGGAAGGCGTTGGTGAAGTTGATGACCGATTCCTTGCCGGTCACCTTGCGGGCGAGCTTCAGCGCGGCCTCGACCGCGTTCGCGCCACCGGGGCCGGGGAAGACGACCTTGTAGTCGAGTTCCCGCGGGCGGAGGATCTTCTCCTGGAACGTCTGGAGGAAGTCCCGCTTGGCCACCGTGAACATGTCGAGCGCGTGTGTCACGCCGTCACGGGCGATGTAGTCGATCAGCGCCCGCTTCAGCGCGGGGTTGTTGTGCCCGTAGTTGAGCGCGCCCGCGCCGGCGAAGAAGTCGAGATACGCCTTGCCGTCCTCGTCGTACAGGTAGCTCCCCTGCGCCCTGTCGAACACGACGGGCCAGCCGCGGCTGTAACTGCGTACCTCGGATTCGAGTTCCTCGAAAATGCTCATCACGTTTTCTTTCTCCCTGAGATCCCCGGATTTACGTTCTATTGACTGCTGAGCGGACCGATGCGATACAGGTCCTCCTGCTCATGCGTTCCTTCCTCGGCCGGGAAATCCGTCGCGGAGAACAGATCCTGGCGTTCCACGGTGGCGTTCCACCGCTTGGCGAACGAGGCGAACAACCGGATCGAAGCCTCGTTGTCCGGCGTGATCGTGGTCTCGAGGTACCGGACGCCCTGGGCGGTCAACCGGCCGAAGAGCTCGTCGAGCAGAGCTCCGGCCAGGCCTTTTCCTCGCTGGGACGCGTCGACGGCGACCTGCCAGACGAAGCCGGTGTCCTGCTTCCGGTACCCGATCACGAAGCCGACCGGTGTGCCGTCGACCTTCGCGACGACCGAGGTGTCGGCGAAATCGTGGCACCACAGCAAATAGGCGTAAGGCGTGTTGAGATCCAGCTTCTTGGAATCGCGGGCGATTCTCCAGAGCGCGGCACCGTCTGCCTTGGTCGGATTTTCGATCAAGTGCTTTCCGGACATGTCCAAGAAACGTACCGGAGGATTCGGGCGCGGTCAGATCAGCGCGGCGGCGGCAACGCGGCTACCTGCAACAACCCTGAAACACACGTGACAAAGGTAACGGTAACGTTTGAAGCGCAGCACTTGTGGGTAAGGCCGCTTCGCTGCGGTCTCACTGCATGTGACGATACCAACCGTTACCGCTTCGTCGCAGGGTCAGGGCGCTATTCGACGCTCGATTCCGCTATTCACGACGCCGCTTGCGACCCGCGAGCGAGCCGAGCGGCGTCCAGATGGCGGGCAGCACGAGCAGCAGGCAGACGACCAGCCACCAGACCGGCGCCTCGCCGCGCCGCCAGCCCGCGACGACGTCGCCGAGCCAGCCGAACAGCGGGTCGCGTACCGGCGGCAGGAAGGCGGCGAACAGCAAGGCCGCCACCACGAGCACGCCGAGCACCGTGAGCACCATCCGCCACGTCTTGCGCAACGTCATCAGGCTCACCACCAGGAACACGATGGCGCCCGCGGCCACCGGCACACCGACCCATTGCAGGACCGGGCCGCCCTGTCCACCGAGGACGAAGCCGGCCAGCACGGTGATCATCGCGGCGAGCACGTTCCACGGTGACGGCAGGGTGGCCGCCCCGCGGGTGATCCACCACGCGCTGCGGCCGGCGGCCTTGGCGAAGGTCACGGCCGGCTGGACCGATTTCGGCACCCGTGTCGCCCCCGCGGCCGCGTTGAGCCCGGCGGCACCGGCCTTGACCAGCGTCTTCGTCAGGAGCATCGTCCCGCGTTCGTGTTCGAACCGTTCGCCGGAGACCTGGCACGCCTGGAACGCGCGCTGGGTCTGCTCTTCGGTTTCAGGCTCGTTCTCGATGAGCCGCCGGAACCGTTCCGACGGTTTCCCGTTGCCCTTGGCCGTTTCCGCGTCGTGTCCGCAATGGAGGCCGACGCACGGCAGCTCCTCGCGGGCGATTTCCAGCTGCCGGACCCTGGCGAGCACCATCGCCGTCACCGGCATGCTGACCGGGAGCGCCGCTTCTCCTTCCACATCGGCCAGTTCGCCGTCGAGGCCGAGGAAAGCCAGCTCTCCGGCCAATTGCGCGCGCAGGGCGTCCGCTTCCTCTTGTGACAGCCCGTCTTCCGTACCTGGCTGTCGCCAGCCGATCGCCTTGAAGGTGTCCCGCACCCGCGTCCGGAACGTCTCCCGCCCGACGACGTCGCGCAGCAGGCGCAGGCGTTTCGGGTCCAGCAGACACTGCACCAGCCAGCCCGCGCCGTCGACCCGGCCCCACATCCAGTCGTTCGCGCGCCAGGACGCCTTGTAGAACGCGCCGAAGTAGTCGGCCTGCATCCCGGTGAGCTTGTCCCACGAACGGCGTCGCTTCATGTCCAGCAGCGTTCGCGAATCGGCGCTCACCTGGACGAGATCGACCCGCTGGTCGACCGACGGCGGCTGCGCGAGCAGTCCCCTGGTCGCGATGTGGAGGCGCACCAGCCGCGAAGTGACGACCGCGTCACCGGCGCTCGTTTCGTCCGAAGTGAGCCCTGTCCAGGCCAGCAGCGTGCTGACCGTGTCGGCGGCTTCGGTGTCGGGTTTCGCCTGTGCCAGCGGCAAAAGGATCGGGGTGGCCTGCCGGAGGGCGGCGACGACGAGCGGCCACGCCTCCTTCAGCGTGTCCGAACGGCCGAGCGATGCCCATTCCTTGGCGAGGCCTTCGATCCAGGCCGCCAGCGTGACGTCGGAGGCAGGCGGCTCCTGTTCGGTGACCCAGCCCGCGAGCCGCTTGCCCCGCGCGGCCTTGTGCCGCGCTTCGTGCAGCAACACGCGGCAACGGTTGAGCTGCACCGCCTGCTCCGGCGACGGATCGAGCCGGAAGCCCGCGTTCACCAGTTGAAGCCCGGTGGCGACCGAATCGTCGAGCGCGGTGGTGCGGAACGCGACCACGTCCGCGAGCTCGCAGGTGTCCTTCGGAGGCTCGGTGGGCAGGCCGTCCCGCAACCCGGCCGAAGCGGCGGCGCGCAGCTGCGCCGCCGTGCCGGACGCCCACTGACGCCCCTGATCCTCCACATCGGACAGTGAGAGCCTACGGGTCGCCTCGCGGACCAGCGCGGTGGCGTCCTCCTGCACCCGCCGGTCGCGGTAGTCGTTCATCAGCCGCTGGTCGACCAGCGAGTCCGGGCCACCGCGAACCCCCATCGCCGCAAGGGAAACGCGAGTGCCCCTGGTGCGGACGACGGCGTCGTTGTGCCTGGTCAGGTCCTCCAGCTCGGCACTGATCGTCTGACTCAGCACGGTGCCGACGACCTTGCTCATCGCGCTGCCCAGCAGCGGCGGCCGTTCCGGATCGACCGCGACCCGCTCGGCCTCGCGTTCCGCCGTCGGGACCACGTACAGCAGCAACCGCCGGACGTCCGAATGCGACTGCCGCTCGAAGATCTCCCGCAGCGCCGGGCGCAGCGGTTTGTTCAGCAGGACGCCGCCGTCGGTGAGCCAATGCGAACGGGTGACGTCGGTGTACTTCGTCATGTCCGGATGCAGCGGTCCGGTCTTCTCGCCGATCGGCATCCGGGAGAGTTCGAAGGCGCCGGGGAACGACGCGGTCGACCTTGCCGCGAGCGCGAGCGGGCCGATCACGTCGTCCGTCCACAAAGGACCATCGAAGCGGAACAGGAGCCGATGTTCGGTGTCCCGCACCAGATTGCCGAGCGCGTCGTCGAACCTGGTCGTCTCGCCGTCGATCATCGTGCCGGTGAGCAGCACCGTGATGTCGGGGCAGTCGGGTTTCACCGTCGCCTTGTCGGTGATCCGGTGCAACGCGTCCTTGAGATCGCCGAGCAGCACCTTGTCGCCGTCGAGCAGCGAACGCGGTTCCTTCTCGCCGGGATCGCGGATCAGGTTGTCGAGCGATCCCGTGCTGATCCACGTGTCGCGCAGCACCTGCGGGCTCGACCGGAACGCCTCGGCGAGCCCGAGGCACGCCGCGTTGATACCGCCCGCGCTCGTGCCGGTGAGCACGTCGAGCGAGACGGTGGCGTTGAGCAGATCGAGCAAGGCCCGGTACGGGCTTTTCGATTCCGGCGCTCTCGACGCCTGGAGCAGATGCGAGGTCTCGGTGGCGACCCCGCCCATCCAGACCGCGAGGCTCGCCCCGCCCACCATGGTCATCGCCAGCCGGATCTCCTGCGGCCACGGGCTCCCCGCGTCGGCCATGTGCGCCCTCCCCAAGGCTTGTGCACCGAGCACCTTAGACCGGACGGGCGAACCGATGTACCACCGTTAGTGCCGAAGTTCGTTCGCCCGTAAGGGCAGTTTCACGCCCCTGCAATCAGGTGGCCGTTCGCCGCGCCTGGATACGCGGAAGGACCGCATCCAGAGGACCGAATGCGGGTCGTCAGGCCGCGAAGTGCTCCAGCAGGAGGACCTGTGCCTCACCGACGGCGAAGCCGAGGACGGCACCCGTCGCGATCAGGATCCATTCGTCCTGCTGGAAGGCCGGCCGCAGCAGTCCCTCGAACTCGCGCGGCGACAACTCCTTCATCTTCGTCACCAGCACGTTCCGGATGTCCATCGCGTCGGTCGCGTAGTCCTCGATGTACCGCATGGTGTCCGGCAGTCTGTCCATGATCTTCTCGGCGATGTTCAGCTTCATGTCCTGATACCGCTTGCTGCCGACGGCGAACACCACCAGCGGTTTACCGACGCCGACCCGTCGGCCGAGCTGTTCGTCGAGCTGACGCTGGATCAACCCGAGCACGCGGTCCGACAACGGGCCGTGCAGCACCGCCTCGATCACGTTGTGCGGGGTGATGATCTCCTTCGCGATCAGCGCGCCGTACGCCTCCGCGACCTCGCCGCGCCGTTTCAGGAACAGGCCCTGCCAGCGCACGCCGAAGTACCGGCGTTCCTCGATCGGATAGAAGATCATCCGCAGCGCGAGCCAGTCGGTGAACCAGCCGGTGAAAAGCCCGAACAGCGGCATGATCAGCGGGAACTTGAACAGCACCCAGGCGACCATCTGGATCACGCCGATGAGCCCGCCGAAGAAGATGCCGGAACGGGCGATGAACTTGAACTCCTTGTCGCCCGCCTCCTGGAAGATCCGGTTCAGCAGCCGTTTGTCCTTGACCAGTGCGGTGACCACCATGCCCTTGAGGTCGAACACACTGTCCACATCGGACTTGATCAGTTCCAGCACGGCCGCGACCATCCGCGGCGACTCGGCCTGGACGCGCTGGATCACCAGCCGCTGCATGCCCACCGGCAGGGATTCCCACAGCCCCGGCTGGTAGTGGGCGGCGACGTCGCGCACGATGTCCTCGACGGCCGCCTGGAGCGGTTTTTCGATCTCCTTGGCGATTCTCTGCGGATCGAGCCGGGCGACGATCTCCGCCGGTTTGATCAGCTGCTCGGTCATCGTGTCGCAGGCGATGCTCGCCATCCGGGCGGCGCGTTTGGGCACGATGCCCTGCCAGCCGAGGAACGGTTTGATGCCGACGAACTCGACCGGCTGGAACATCATCCGGATCGCGACGAGTTTGGTGGTGTAGCCGATCAGGGCGGCGACGACCGGGATGGAGACGTAGAGCGGCCAGTGCTCGCCGAAATCGGCGAGGATCCCGTTGAGGAACGCACCCATGCCGAAGTCAGCCGGCGCTCGGGTCGCAGGCCTGCCAGAACTGGGCGCCGAGCCGGGAAATATGGACCGTGCGCTTCACGAACTTGACCCGTTTCAGCGACTTCTCCGCCTCGCGGACGGTCTCGTCGGTCAGCAGGATCTCGTACTGCGTCTCCAGCGCGGGCACCTCTTCGTCCAGCTCGACCAGGCCGAGCCCGATCAGCCTGGTGAGGTAGCCGGGCACCTGGTCCGGCAGGGACACCCCGGCGGCCTTGCCGACGGTGGAAGCGTTGCGGAGCACGAACCGCCCGGCCGCGCCGAGGCTGGTCCGCTCGGCGACGTCGACGGCGGGGAACGGCGAGCCGTCGGAAAGCGCGGAAAGGATGCGGGCCTCGTCCGGCGTGAGCTGCCGCAGGATGATCGCGTAGAGGTATTCGCGGGCCCGCTCACGGCCGAAGCCGATCGAGTGATTGAGCAGCTCCGCCATCGCGGCGCGAAGCGGTTCGAGCTGGGCGCGGGTGTGCACGAGGGTGACGGTCGCCTCGACCGGCCGCGAACCGTTGGTGTCGGGCCGGTTCATCGCGGACGCGGCGGTGAGCGCGGCGTGGTACGGGTCGTCGACCTCGTCCAGACGGCGGCGCAGCTCCGAAAGCAGCTGCCGCTCGCCCTGTTTGACGATCTGTTCCGCGATTTCGACACCGGGGAGTTTGCGGGTGAACTCGAAACCCGTGCGGGCGGCCCAGCCCGCCAGCTGTCCCGCTCGTTTGGCGAAAGCGGCCAGGTCGTCACCGGCGGGTCGATCGTTGCTCACGAGCACTCCCCTCACGTTCGCGCTGATGCTACCTGCGAGTAGGCCGAATGGCCGAAAATGTGATGGACCTGGGTGTTTGGATGGTGACCATGAGCTTCACGCGCTGGGGTCCGCCGATCGACGTCCTCCCGCTGTTCGCGCGGGAGGAGCAAGCCCTGCTCGACGTGCTGACGGGACTCGACGCGGACCAATGGGCCGCGCCGACGGTGTGCACGGGCTGGACGGTGCACGATCTCGCCGCCCACGTCCTCGGTGACAAACTCGGCAGGCTGTCCCGCGACCGTGACGGCTACCGGGCGACGGCGCCGCGGGAGGGCGAACGCTTCGAGGACTTCATCGACCGGATCAACGACGAATGGGTGGTCGCGTGCCGTCGGCTGTCCCCCGAGGTGCTGTTCTCGATGCTGGTGGACAGCACCTCGCAGATCGCCGAGATGTGGGGCCGCGCCGACCTCGACGCCATCGGCGAGCCGGTGAGCTGGGCCGGGGACGAACCGGCGCCGGTCTGGCTCGACGTCGCCCGCGAGTACACCGAGTTCTGGGTGCACCAGCAGCAGATCCGCGAGGCCGTCGGCGCGCGGACACTGGACGAGCCGGAGTTCCGCGGACCGGTGGTCGACACCTTCATGCGGGCGCTGCCGCACACCCTGCGTGACGTCGACGCGCGCACCGGCAGGCAGGTCGCCTACACCGTCACCGGCGAAGGTGGCGGGAAGTGGACGGCGCGGCGCACCGCCGACGGCTGGGAACTCGACCGGGCCGCGCCGACGTCACGCTCGCCGCTGGCCTCGGTGACGACCGACGCGGACACCTTCTGGCGGCTGTGCACCCGGAACCCGGCGGACCGCGGCCGGGTCACCGCCGAGGGCGACGAAAACGTTTGCGCCGCCCTGCTCGGGATGACGTCGATCATCACATCAGGTAACGGCTCACCTTCTCCGGCCGGATGACCAGCCGCACGAGATCGAGGGTCTGGATCCCGGCGAGTTCGCCCGCGTGGGCCGGGTCTTCGAGGTCCCAGTAGCGCTCGGCGAGCCGCGCGGCCAGGTCGTGGGCCCCGTCGGGCTCCACCGTGGCGCTGCCGGAGACCGAGACCCAGCGCTCGCGTTCGCCCACCGGCGCGGCCACGATGATCGACGCGCGGGGATCGTCGTCCAGCCGCCGGACCTTGGGCGACTCGCGGGGCGTGAACAGCTGGATCGTGCCGTCGTCGGCAGCCTCGAACCACACCGGCCGGACCGGGCCGCCTGCCACGGTCAGGAACCCGTGCAGCGGACGGCGGAGGAATTCGAGGTCGTCAGGGGTGAGCATGAGCTCGATTCAACCCGGCGGATTCGGACGATCCCATAGGTGAAAGACCGGATCGCCTGTGCGTTCGTCCAGCGCGGCTGAAGGGGACTTTCCCCGCGTCTCACGCGGCGAAGGGCGCTTTCCCTGCGTCGCATGCGGTGAAAGTCCCCTTCAGCTCCTCTAACCTCGGCCGGGTGGACGTGTTCAGTGACCTGATCCGCGGCGTACGGTCCCAGGGCTCCTTGTTCGGCAGCTCGACCCTCTCCCCGCCGTGGAACCTGCACTTCGTGGACGGCGCGCCGCTGACCATGTGCGCGGTGCTCACCGGCGCGGGCTGGATCGTCCCGGAGGACGGCCCGCCCGAGCCGCTTCGCGCGGGCGAGTCGGTCATCGTGCGCGGCCCCGCGACGTTCACCTTCGTCGACGAGATCGGCACCCCGGCCGAACCGATCGCGTGCGGCGAGCACTGCGCGACGCCCGAACAGGGCGGGACGCGGCACCGGCTCGGCTGGGTCGGCGACCAGGATGGCGAGACGACGCTGATCGTCGGCGCGTACCCGGTGCGCGGCGAGATCGGCCGTCCGCTGCTGGACGCGCTGCCCGTCGTGCTGCGGGTGGACGCCGGCGGCGCGGGCGACCCCGTACTGGAGCACCTCGCCGCCGAGGTCGCCGTCGACGCGCCGGGGCAGCAAGTGGTCCTCGACCGGCTGCTGGACTGGATGCTCGTCTGTTCCCTGCGCGAGTGGTTCGACCGGCCCGGCGGCAGGCCTCCGGCGTGGTGGGCCGCGCAGCGGGATCCGGTGGTCGGCGACGCCCTGCGCCTGCTGCACACGGAACCGGCGGCACCATGGACCGTCGGCACGCTCGCCGGGCGGACCGGGGTGTCAAGGTCGACGCTGGCCAAACGGTTCGCCGACCTGGTCGGCGAACCGCCGCTGACCTACCTCACCCGCTGGCGGATGACCCTCGCGGCGGATCTCCTCGCCGGTCCGGAGCCCGCGACCATCTCCGAGATCGCCCGCACCGTCGGCTATTCCGACGCGTTCGGGTTCAGCGCGGCGTTCAAACGCGTGCGGGGCGTCAACCCGAGCGAGTTCCGGCGCGGGGTCCCTCAGCGCCTGCCCGCGGAGCTGAAGACGTAGCACGAAACGCGTGAACCCGCCCGGCCGAAGGCCCCGCGATGAACGACCGGGCAGCGTCCTGCCGGCGTCGATCGCGGAGGCGGGTCCACCACCGGGCGTTCAGCGCAGCTGATGCCGCGACTTCTTGGCCTGCTTGCGCAACTGCAGGATCCGCGCGCCGCCGACGAGCGCGACCAGCGCGCCACCGGCGATCACGGAGAACAGCATCGCGACCGCCAGCGGCATGCTCCCGGACATGCCGAGGAAGTGCACGGTGGCCGTGTCCTGGTTCTGCAGGATGAACACGAGCAGGAACACCAGCACGATCAACGCGACGATGACGGCGATCCAGGTGCCGCTCACCCGCGTCCGTTTGAGCTTCGGGCCGGCTTCGAACTTACCGGCGTGGCGTGCGCCACCCGCGGTTTCGGACGGCTTGACGGGAACCTCGGCGGCGCCCTCCTCCGGCTGCGTCATGCAGGACAGTGTCCGCCGAAGCGGGCTTGATCGCGCTCTCAAGCGTCCGAACGGGTGACCTCGTCCGCCGCGCGCAACACGCGCAAGGTGTTCTTCCCGGCCAGTTTCGCGCAGTCCTCTTCGCTCCAGCCGCGTTCCAGCAGCGCGGCGAACAGCACCGGGTACTTGGAAACGTCTTCGAGGCCTTCGGGCAGCGTCGCGACTCCGTCGTAGTCGCCGCCGAGTCCGATGTGGTCGACGCCCGCGACTTCGCGCGCGTGCTCGATGTGCGCGACGACGTCGTCGATACCCGCCTTCGGCTTCTCGGGGCCGCCTCGTTCGGCGGTGAACTTCGTGCGCTGGTCGATGTTGCGGTAGTCCTTGCCCGCGGCTTCCATGTCCTGGCGGAGCTGGTCGTCCCACTCGGCGACCTTCGGCGAGATGAAGCCCGGCACGAACGTCACCATCGCGACGCCGTCCTTGGCGGCCAGGGTTTCCAGGACGTCGTCGGGGATGTTGCGGGGATGGTCGTTGACCGCGGTGCAGGAGGAGTGGCTGAAGATCACCGGCGCGGAACTGACCTCCAGCGCGGCGCGCATCGTGCTCGGCGCGACGTGCGAGAGGTCGACCAGCATGCCGATCTTGTTCATCTCGCGGACGACGTCGCGGCCGAATTCGGTGAGCCCGCCGTGCTCGGGTTCGTCGGTGCCGGAGTCGGCCCAGGTGGTGTTGTAGTTGTGCGTGAGCGTCATGTAGCGGACGCCGAGACGGCGCAGGATCCTCAGCACACCAAGGGATTCGGCGATGCTGTGGCCGCCCTCGGCGCCCAGCAGCGACGCGATCTTGCCGTCGCGGAAAGCGGCTTCGGCCTCGTCGGCGGTGTCCACGAGGGCGAGGCGATCGGGGTAGCGCTCGGCCATCTGGTGCACGATCTCGATCTGTTCGAGCACCGCCGTCACCGCGCTGTGGCCCTCGAACTGGCAAGGCACGTAGACGGACCAGAACTGCATCCCGAGCCTGCCTTCGGCGAGCTTCGGCAAGTCGGTGTGCAGATGCGGCTGACGGACCGTGAGATCCGTGCCGGCCACGGCCTCGACCGGGTCCGGCCCGGTCGTGACCCGCAGCTCCCATGGCAGATCGTTGTGCCCGTCCGCGAGGAGGACCCTGTCGAGCAGGGCCTGGGCGCGGACGAGGTCCCCGTTAGTCATCGGACGATGCTACGTTCGCGTGCTTTGCTCTCCCTGCTCCCCGTTGAGCCACCCCGCGGCCGCTACCGAACCGTTGCCGGTGACCTGGTGTCCGCCGGGATGGCGGTGGGCGACGACGTCCGCGCCGCGCTCGCGCAGGTCACGGGCGAGCATCTCCGCCGAAGCCAGCGGCGCCATCGGATCCTGCTCGCCGTTCGACAGGAAGACCCGGGTTCCGGACAGATCGTTCCGCGGCGGCTCCGGGAGCGGCGACATCGCCGCGAACAGCACGGCCTCTCGGACGGCGTCCGGGCGGAGCAGGGTCACCGCGGCGGCGATGTTGGCGCCGTTGGAGAACCCGATGGCGACCAGCCGCCGGTCACCGAGGCCGTACTCCTCACGCGAGGCGAGCACGAAATCGGCCAGCTGGTTCGCGCGGAAGACGACGTCCTCGTGGTCGAAAACGCCTTCCGCCAGCCTGCGGAACCACCGGGCCGCACCGTGTTCCGACACCGGCCCGGCGGGCGCGAGCAGCGCCGACTCCGGGCTCAGCCGCCGGGCGAGCGGCACGAGATCGTCCGGGCCGCCGCCGGTGCCGTGCAGGATCAGCAGCACCGGCTCGTCGGGCGCCCCTTCGACGTACTTGTGCTCCAAGGTGCTCATCGCGGGTTGTTCTCGCTCGGCAGGTCCAGCTTCGGCAGCATGGCCTCGATGTCTTCGCGTTTGGGCTCCAGCCACGGCGGCAGCTTCAGCGCGCGGCCGAGCTCCAGTAGCGGCTCGTCGATCGCGAAACCGGGTTCGTCGGTCGCGACCTCGAGCAGCGTGCCGCCCGGCTCGCGGAAGTAGATGGAGCGGAAGTACTGACGGTCCAAAATGGACGTCACGTTCACGCCGTCGTCGATCAGCTCGTCGCGCCAGGCGGCCTGGGTGTCCTCGTCCGGCGCGCGCCAGGCGACGTGGTGCACGGTGCCCGCCGCCACCAGCCCGCGCGGGGCGTCCGGCGTGACGAGGACGTCGACGAGCGCGCCGGGGCCGCCTTCGCCGGCGGAGAACCGCAGACGGTTGCCGTCCTGGTGGACGAAGGTCAGGCCGAGTCCGTCGGTCAGCATCCCGGCGGTCGCGTCCTCTTGGGACACCGACAGCGTGACGGAGTGCAGCCCGCGGATGGCGTGCTCGGCGGGGACCAGCTTCGTGTCCCACGGGTCACGCGGGTCGCCCTGCGGATGCGCGACGAGCGCGAGTTCGAGGCCGTCCGGATCGAGGAAGGTGAGCGTCTCCTCGCCGTCGGAGTTGCGGACCTGACTGGTCTCGACGCGGTTCTCGGCGAGGTGCCGCGTCCACCAGCCGAGCGAGGTCTCCGGCACGGAGAACGAAGTCGTGGTCGCCTGGCCGGTGCCGTGACGGCCCTTCGGCGCGTCCCGCCACGGGAAGAACGTCATCAGCGAGCCGGGCTTGCCCGACTCGTCGCCGTAGTAGAGGTGGTACGTGCCGGGATCGTCGAAGTTCACGGTGGTCTTCACCAGCCGCAGGCCGAGTGCCCGGGTGTAGAAGTCCGCGTTGCGCTGGGGGTCGCCACCGATGGCGGTGACGTGGTGCAGGCCCGAAGTCTTGATCGACATGGTGCCCTCCTCTGGAGCCGGTGAACTCAAGCTAACCCGATAACCTCTTGCGCGCAAGATATATTCCAGGAAGAGTTCTTGGTGTACCCTCGCTCGCGTGACAGTGGTGAAAGCGGAGGAACCGAACGACGACGAAGTGGTCACGTGGTGGGGTCTGGTGATCGAGGGCTACCTGGCCACCCAGGACAAGCTGATGGGCGAGATCGCCGAACGGTTCGGCCTGGCGCCGGCGTCGTTCGACATCCTGCTGCGGCTCGTGCGGTCACCGGAGCACCGGATGCCGATGACGCGCCTGGCCGTCGAGGCGGCGCTGTCGAGCGGCGGGTTCACCAAGGTCGCGGACCGGCTGGTCGCCGCGGACCTGATCTGCCGCGTGCCCAGCCCGGACGATCGCCGGGTCACGTTCGCGGCGCTCACCGACCACGGTCTCGACGTCGCCGAGAAGGCGCGGGAAGCGTGTGCCGAGATTTTGCGGCGCATCGTCCTGACCCCGCTCGGCGACGGCGCGCACGACCTGGCCGAGGCCATGCGAACCCTGCGCACCGTCAACGGCGCTTGACACCTTCGCCGTATCTCTCGTGATCAGACACGTAACTCGCGAGATACGCCTTCAATCACGTGAGTTACGCCTTCAATCACGCGAGTCCGCCTTCTGATCACGCGTGTCGTCCGCCTGATCACGTGTGTCGTCCGTTCGCTCACGCGAGCCTGGCTTGCGGCACCGGCGAACTCGCGTGATCAGGAAGCGAACTCGCGTGATTGGAGGCGTAACTCGCGTGATCAGGAAGCGAACTCGCGCGAGATCGGGGTCAGCCGGGCAGGGGCGAGGCCGGGTCCGGCTGGTACGTCCGGACCTCGTACATGTCCCGCACCAGTTCCCGGATGACGTTGCGCCGGATCTTCCCGGTCGCCGTCTTCGGCAGTTCGCCCAGCTCGACGATGCTCCGCGGCCGCTTGAAGGACGCCAGCCCGGCCCGGCAGAACTCGATCAGCTCGTCCGCGTCGAGCCTGCCGCCGGGCACGCCGACCACGCACGCGACCGGTTTCTCGATACCGTCGGCGTCGAAGGCGGCCACCACCGCGACCTCGGCCACCGCCGGATGCTGCAGCAGCCTGTCCTCGACCTCGGCGGGCGACACCCAGATCCCGCCCGGTTTCAGCATGTCGTTGAAGCGCCCGAGGCAGGTGTAACTCCCGTCGGCGTTGCGCACGAAGCTGTCGCCCGTCCGCAGCCATTCGCCCTGGAAGACGTGCTTCGTCGTCTCGTACCGCGCCCAGTACCCGGTCGCGATCGACGGCCCGGCGACGAACAGTTCACCGGGCTGCCCGTCCGGCACCGGCTCTCCCTGTTCGTCGCGCAGCGCGATCTCGTACCCCGGCACCGGCACCCCGGTGCTGCCCGGCCGGACCTGACGCGGCCGGTTGGACAGGAAGATGTGCAACGCTTCGGTCGAGCCGATCCCGTCGAGGATCTCGACGCCGAACCGGTCGCGGAACCGTTCGTACAGCACGGCGGGCAGCGGTTCACCCGCCGAAACCGCTTGGCGCACCGAGGAGAACGTGTCGTCGGGGATGTCGCTGGCGAGCAGCGCGGCGTAGAACGTCGGGACGGCGAAGAACAACGTCGGCCGCTCCGCGCGGACCCTGGCGGCGATCAGCCCCGGGGTCGGCCTCGCCGGTTCGAGCAGGGTCGTCCCGCCGGCCGTGAGCGGGAAGAACGCCGAATTCCCCAGCCCGTAAGCGAAGAACAGCTTGGGGACGGACAGGAACCGGTCGTTCGGGCCGATGTCCAGCACGCCGCGCGCGTACGTCTCGCAGACCGCCCGGATGCTCGCGTGGCGATGCATCGCGCCCTTCGGCTTGCCCGTCGTTCCCGACGTGTACAGCCAGAGCGCGGGCGAATCCTCCCAGGTCGGAGCCGGTTCGAAACCGTCGTCGTCCACTGTGGACAGTTCGCCCCACTCGTGCGCGCGGACCCCGGACGGCAGTTCGGCCGCCTTGGCCCGGTCCAGCACGACGTCGGTCACCTCCGGCGCCAGCCCCAGCGCGACCGTCGCCTGCGCGGCGAACTCGCCCGAAACACACAGGACCCTTGCCCGCGAATCGGCGAGCAGTTTGCCGAGGTCCAGCCCGGTGACCATGGTGGACACCGGCACGGCGACCGCTCCGGCCAGCATCGCGCCGAGGATCCCGGTGAGCAGTTCGACGTCGTCGACCATGCAGAACAGGACCCGCTCCTCCGGGCGGACGCCGATCGCCTTCAGCCCCGCCGCGACCCGGCGGCTTTCGGCCGCCAGCCCCGCGTACGTGAGGCTCCGCCTCGGGGAAACGACCGCGTCCTTCGCCCCGCGCCCTTCCGCCAGATGCCGGTCGAGCAGGTAGCTCGCCGCGTTGAAACCGGTAGCAGCAGCGGACACGGGCGCACCTTCTATCGGCTCAGCTCAGGTAAACGTATTCATAGTCGAACGGTTTCCCATTGATGCCCTGACGTGGCGGTGCCACCCAGCTCGCGATCTTTCCTCGCTCGTACACCGGGTGCATCAGCGATCGGACGAAGGTCAGGTCTTCGGGTGTGGGCAGCCACTTGCGTTTGCCGGCCAGCCAGGTCCGCTCGTCGACAACGGTGCCGTCGGGCGTCACATGGTGGCCGGAGTTTATGCCGACTTCGCGATTGAATCCAGGGTGCGGGAGGACGAATCGGAAGTCGACGCCCGCCTCGTCCAGGATCCTGTTCCAGCGGTTGACACCGGTCTGGCAGTCGGCGCGGTACTCCTCCCGCAGGTCGAGGTTCAGCAGCAGGATCGCGGCGAGTTCTTCGGTCTCCCAGGTGCCGTCGGCCCTCGGCCGGGACAGCGATCCGGCGGCGTCGGTGAGCTTGTGGTCGTCCTTGCGGCGGGCCTCCTGCCAGCGGCCTTTCAGCCCGGCGGTGTAGTAGTTCGCCGCGTTGGTCGACGTCTCGCCGCCGAACAGGTCGAGCGAGACGGTGTAGTGGAAGTTGAGGTAACGCTGGATGACGTCCAGTGGGATCCCGCCGTGCCCGGCGATGTCGAAGGTGTCGTGCTCGCGGATCAGTTCGGCACTGCGGGTGACCACCCGGTCGACCCCGGTGGTGCCGACGAACATGTGGTGCGCCTCTTCCTTGAGCATGAATTCACAAGTGCGGGAAAGCGGGTCGAAGCCGCTTTCCTTGAGCGTGCCGAGCTGGTATTTGCCATCACGATCGGTGAAATAGGTGAACATGTAGAACGCGAGCCAATCCGCGGTCTCCTCGTTGAAGGCGCCGAGGATCCGGGGCGCGTCCGGACTTCCGGAATTCCGGAGCAGCAATCCTTCCGCTTCGTCGCGGCCTTCACGGCCGAAGTAGGCGTGCAGCAGGTACACCATCGCCCACAGATGGCGGCCTTCTTCGACGTTGACCTGGAACAGGTTCCGCAGGTCGTAGAGGCTCGGCGCGGTGAGGCCCAGCAGTTTCTGCTGCTCGACCGACGCGGGTTCGGTGTCGCCCTGGATGACGATGAGCCGCTGCAGATCGGCGCGGTATTCGCCGGGCACCTGCTGCCAAGCGGGCTCGCCCTTGTGCTCGCCGAAGCCGATCACACGGTCCGGATCCGGCTCCGCGAGGAAGATCCCCCAGCGGTAGTCGGGCACGTCGACGTGGTCGAAATGCGCCCAGCCGTCCCGTCCGACGCTGACCGCGGTCCGCAGGTAGACCCCCTGCGTCCGCAGCGCGGGGCCCATTTCGCCCCACCAGTCCAGGAATTTCGGCTGCCAGCCCTCCAACGCGCGCTGGAGGCGCCGATCACCGGAGAGGTCGACGTTGTTGGGGATCTTGGCGTC
Source organism: Amycolatopsis sp. NPDC057786 (assembly GCF_042797905.1). Classification (NCBI taxonomy): domain Bacteria; kingdom Bacillati; phylum Actinomycetota; class Actinomycetes; order Pseudonocardiales; family Pseudonocardiaceae; genus Amycolatopsis; species Amycolatopsis sp. NPDC057786. The sequence continues at coordinate 30,000 of NZ_JBHVKW010000052.1, read as the reverse complement.
GTAATCGATCTTGGTGGGCATCCGCTGTTCAAACCCGCTTCCTGTCGAAGACGGCCTTCTGGCCGGTGCCGTAGCGGCGCAGCGCGCCCTCGGGACCGGAGGCGTTCGGACGGGTGAAAATCCAGTTCTGCCAAGCGGCCAGGCGGCCGAAGATCTTGCTTTCCAGCGTCTCAGGGCCGACGAACCGGTGGTTCGCCTCCATTCCGGTCAAAGCGTCCGGGCTGAGCGAAGCCCGTCCTTCCAGCGCGATCCGGATCTCGTCCTCCCAGTCGAGGTCGTCCGGGGCGTCGGTGACCAGGCCGAGCTCGTTCGCTTCCGCCGGGCTCAGCGTTTTGCCGCGCACCTCCGCGAGCCGCGTGACGTGTTCCGGGTCGCCGAAGAACCGGGACTCGAGGCGGGTCAGGCCGTTGCCCATCGGGAAACGGCCGAAGTTGGCTTCCGACAACGTGATCGACGCACGTTCTTCACTGTCTTCGTCTTCGATCGGCGGACCGTCCAAGATGTACTGCCGGTCCGCGGCGAGCGCGAGCTCCAGCAGGAGCCCGGCGTAGCAGCCGCCCGGCTCGACGAGGGCGATCAGGCTGCGGCTGGTGACGTCCAGCCGCTTCAGCGTCCGCTTGAAGTAGTGGACGATTTCGTTGCTCAGACAGTCTTTCGCGTCGAACACGGCGCGTTCGTGTTCGAGGACCTTCGCCGGATCGCCTTCGGTGCGGAGCACCCACGTGCCGAGTTCGGGCTCGTTGGTGCGCAGGCGAAGGATCGCGTCGTCCAGTTCGCGGGTGACGTCGAGCAACCAGCCGTCGTCGTCCTCCGGACCCTTGACGGTGATCGTGGCCTCGGTCTTACCGCGGACGATGTCGACATAGCGATGCATGAGTGGCTTCAGTTCGACGCCTTCGCCGTCGAGCCGCTCGCTGGTCCGCGCGAACTCCTTCGCCCTGGCCAGCACGGCTTCGCGGAAACCCTGCCGCGGCACGAGTTCGTCGACGAGCCGCCAGTCGACCGCGGTCCGCCCCTTCACCCCGTCGGGGCGAGTGGCGAAGACGTCGGCGAGATCCCGCCGCACGCCGCGTTTGTCGACCACCCTGGTGAGCCCGCCGGTACCGGGCAGGACGCCGAGGAGCGGCACCTCCGGCAGCGCGACGGTCGAGGAGTTGTCGTCGACCAGCAGGATCTTTTCGCAGGCGAGCGCGATTTCGTAGCCGCCGCCGGCGCAGGTGCCGTTGACCGCCGCGACATAGATCTGCCCGGAGTGCGCGGTGGCATCCTCCATGGCGTTGCGGGTCTCATTGGTGAACTTGCAGAAGTTCACCTTCCACTCGTGCGACGACGAGGCCAGCATGCGGATGTTCGCGCCGGCACAGAAGACGTTGTCCTTCGCGCTGGTCACGATGACCACGCGGACCTCGGGATGCTCGAACCGCAGCCGCTGCGTCGCGTCGTACAACTCGATGTCGACGCCGAGGTCGTACGAGTTGAGTTTGAGCTCGTAACCCGGCACGAGACCGCCGTCCGCGTCGACGTCGAGTTCGAGCCACGCGACCTCGCCGTCGGTGGACAGCTTCCAGTGCCGGTAGCCGCTGGGATGACGTTCGAACGTCACCGATGTGGTCCGCGTCACCCTTCCGATTGTCTACATTGCACTGATAAGCGTCAATGTTATGTAGAAAGTTGGTCACGGAGCAGGTCGAGGAAACGAGCCCAGTCACCACCCTTGCGGATGACGGACGACAGGGCGCCGACCAGCAGATAGACGTCGGCGACCGTGCAGTCCGAGCGGAGGCGGCCTGCCGCCTGATCGTGGGCGATGACCTCGGCGACCACGGTTTCGAGCCGCTCGCGGGCGGTACCGCGCGGCTCGCTCCCGGGCCGCCCACGAGCCGAATCGATGGCGGCGGTAAGCCCGCGATCGCGGGACAACAGTTCGCCGACATACCGGAGATAGCACTCCAGGCCGGAACTTTCGCCGAAGCAGTGCGCCCGGGCGTACTCCTCGATCTCCGCGAACCGGTGTTCCGCCGCCGCCTCGACCAGCGCCTGGCGATCCGGGAAATGCCGGTACACCGTCCCCACGCCCACGCCTGCCGCGCGAGCGATCTCCGGCATCTGCACGTCGTCCCCACGTTCGGCGAACAACGCTCGCGCGGCATCGACCACCCGGGCCCGATTGCGTTCCGCGTCGGCTCGCGGCTTGGTTGACAACCTGCCCCCCTCGGGATTAAGTGGAAACGGAGTCCGTTTCCGAACGAAGGGGCAGCATAGCATGTCGAAGGACCGATTCCTCCTGCTCAAACCCGGTGAAGCCCGCCCCGGCCGCGTGCGGCTGCCGCCCGCGTTCAGCGTCAAGGCGATGACCGAGGACACCGAGACGAGGTTCTCGTTGCTGGAGGTCACCGTCGCCATGGACATCCCGCGGCACGTGCACCACGAGGCCGACGAGTGCATCTACGTCCTCGAAGGCGAACTCGGGATCGATTTCGACGACGAGAGCCACATCGCCGCGAAGGGCACCTTCGTCCTGCTGCCGCGCGGCGTCCCCCACGCCCTACGCCGCGTCTCCGAGCCGCCCCGCGTTCTGCAGATCTCCTCCCCCGGCGGTTGGGAGCACTATCTGGAGGACCTGTTCGAGGCAGGTCCGGCCGTCTTCACCGGCGGCGAGATCGATCCGGCGAAGATCAACAAGGTCGCCGCGCCGCACGGCATCACCTATGACGGCTAGGCCGTGCGTACGGGCACCCGGTTGAGTTTCGTCGCCGCCCAGGTCACGAACGCCCACAACGCCAGCGCGGCGGCCGTGTCGGTGTAGATCGTGGCGAACCAGAAGGCCGGGATCTGCGGCACGGCGACCAGGAAGTGGCCGAGGCTCGCGAGACCGGAGAGCGAGTAGACCATCAGGAAGGCGAGCGCCCGCCAGTAACGTCCGCGCAGGTAGTCGCGGTAGCCGAGCACGCCGAAGACCGTGAAGACGACGTACGCGACGACGACCAAGGTGGCGGCCATACCCACCGAGATCCCTTCGACCTGCGGGTAGTCCGCCGCCCTGATCACGTTGTGCGCGTAGTGCAGCGTGGTGGACAGCAGCGTGAAGGCCAGGATCAGCCGTAACGCGGTGAGTCCCCGGTCCTGAAGAGTTTCCATGTTCGCCCCCTTGCGACTTGATAGATCGCTCTAGCGAGAGCGTAGCCCATGGCGGGCGAGAGATGAAGGGACCTTTGCTACCGCGGGGCGGGCGGGTGTGTGGAAATAGAGACGTTGAGTGTCCCTATTTCCGCACACCCCTCACCCCGCGTAGCGACGCTGACCGACCGTGTGGATTTTGGGACATCTGACGCCCCAAAACCCACACGGTCACCTGAGACCACCGGGCCGACTCGCCCCCGAGCGCAGGCAACGCGCCCCGCGAGCTTTACGAGATCAGGCCCGCGCGTATCGCGGCAAGTGAGCGGGTAACCGGTGGAAGGCAAGGACCCGATCCATCGGAGGAACCATGTCCGACCAGGAAGACCGCGAAGCAGCCGACGGCCCGAGCCCGGCCGACGCCTCCGAAGAGGCCATCCAGCTCAGCAGGCCCGACGGCGGCGAGCCGGCCGACACCGAACCGGAGGAGATCGCCGAAGACGAGGGCACGCAGCGAGCCGCCGGGCCGGAGAGCCAAGCCGTCCACATCGAGGACGCGTAGCTCTTTTCACCCTGGCCGGTCACACTGTTCTGATGCCGGAGAAGATCGCCGACGTGAACGGCATCCAGCTGTGCCATGAGACGTTCGGACCGCCGGACGGCAGGCCGTTGCTGATGATCATGGGCCTGGCATCGCAGATGATCTGGTGGGACGACGAACTCTGCGAGAACCTCGCGGCCGAGGGGTTCTACGTCATCCGCTACGACAACCGGGACGCCGGCCGGTCCAGCCGGATGTCCGGCCGGGCGAACTTGCCGCTCGCGTACGCCCTGCGCTCGGCGCCGTACTCCCTGGCGGATATGGCGGGCGACGCCGCCGGGCTGCTGACCGCGCTCGGCGTGGGGAGCGCGCACGTCGTGGGCGCGTCGATGGGCGGGATGGTCGCGCAGACGCTCGCCATCGAGTACCCGTCGCGGGTGCGATCGCTGACGTCGATCATGTCGACCACCGGCAACCGGTTCGTCGGGCGGCCGAGCGCCAAGGCGATGGCGATGCTGCTTTCGGCGCCTCCACGCGGACGCGAGGAGTACGTCGATTCGCTGGTGCGCACCTTCCGCGTCATCGGCTCGCCCGGTTACCCGTTCGACGAGACGCGGATGCGGGAACGTGCGGAGCGGTCGTTCGATCGTGGCGTCGATCCCGGCGGGACCGCGCGGCAGCTGGCGGCGATCGTTTCGAGCCGGGATCGTTTTCGCGCGTTGCGGAAACTCGAAGTGCCCGCACTGGTCGTGCACGGTTCGAAGGATCCGCTCGTGCACGTTTCCGGCGGCCGGGCGACGGCCCGCGCGCTGCGAGAGTCCGAAGTGGACATCGTCCCCGGGATGGGGCACGACCTCCCGCGCGCGATCTGGCCGCGGCTGACGCGCGGTCTGATCCGCACGGCCGACCGCGCAGACGTCAAGGCCCGGCGAGTGTGATCGAGCCCAGATGCGAGAAATGCGCCGCCACCCGTGAACCCGGGCGCACGTCGACCGCGTCGGTCATCCCGCCGGTGAGCACGATCCAGCCCGGCTCCAGCGCGAGCCCTCGCGCGCCGAGGGTGTTGGCCGCCAGCGCCAGCGCTTCCGCCGGATGGCCCTGCACGGCCGCGCCGGTGGCGGTGTCGACGATGGCGCCATCGACCTCCAGCAGCGCCGCCTCCAGCGAAAGATCCATTGTGGACGGTTCGACGCCGACCGGGCCCAGCGTGAAGTACGCCGAGAAACCGTTGTCCGCCACTGCGTCCGGCAGCGTGCCCCGGTAGTCGCGGTAGCGGCTGTCGACGATCTCGATACCGCCGTGGACCCGGTCCACCGCCGCCATCGCGGTCGCCGCGGTGACCCCGGGTCCCGCGAGTCGTTCACCCAGAACGAAAGCCAGCTCGGGCTCCGCACGCGGGTGGATCAGCGGCGGCACCGGGACGCCGGCGGGCAGCACCATCGCGTCGGTCAGCCACGCGAGCAACGGCGAGTCGATCCCCATCCGCCGCCGCATCGCCCGCGAGGTCAGGCCCAGCTTGACACCGACCACCGTCTCGCCGCGCGCCCGCCGAAGCCGCAACGCCTCGTCCTGGATCGCATAAGCGGTATCGACGTCCAAATCGGGCCACGCGTCGGTCAGTGGTTCGCGTTCTTCCCCGGACAGCAGCGCTTCCGCCGCCTCCCGCACACCAAGGCTCACGGCCGTTCCTCCCCGGAGAACTTCGCGGTGACACTGCCGAGCCCCGCCATCGTCGCGACGACGGTGTCGCCGGAGCTCACCGGGATCGCCCGCGTCATCGAACCCGGCAGCACGACGTGCCCCGGTTCGAGCGCGACCCCGAGCGGTCCGACCGTGTTCGCGAGCCACACCAGGGCGTTCACCGGCGAGCCGAGCACCGCGCCGCCCGCCCCGGTCGCCGCGATCTCGCCGTTCTGGTGCAGGACACAGCCCACCAGCCGCAGGTCGATGTCGCCGATCGCGGTCGGCCTGCTGCCGAGGACGACACCGCCCGAGGACGCGTTGTCCGCGATGGTGTCGACGATGCTGATCTTCCAGTCCTGGATGCGGGAATCGACGATCTCCAGCGCCGGGACGACGAAGTCCACCGCCCGCAGGGCGTCCGCCACCGTGACGCCGGGGCCGCGCAGCCGTGAGCCGAGCACGAACGCGATCTCCGGTTCGATCCTCGGCTGAAGGAAACCGCCGATCGGGATCGGCTGGTGTTCGAGGTGGAACATCGAGGCGGTCAGATGGCCGTAGTCGGGCTGGTCGACACCCATCTGCCGCTGCATGGCGGCGGACGCGAGACCGACCTTGTGCCCGCGCACCTCGTCGCCGCGTTCTGCCCAGTGGCGGACGAGCCGCTGCTGGACGCGGTACGCGTCCTCCAGGGTCGCGGCGGGATACGTCTCGATGAGGGGCGCGATCGGCTTGCCGGTCTCGTACGCGCTGAGCAGCGCGGCCGCGGCCTCCTGCAGCGTGCTGGCGTCCATGGGCTCCTTCCGACAGCCGAACTCTGCCCCGTCGCCTGTACCCGCACAAGACGACCGTTCCACTGGCCGGTACGAAGAGATTAGGCCGAAAGGGTCTCGCACGACCCCGATCATCACCTAGCCTGCTCCCATGTCCGATTGGACGCTCTCACGGGCGAAGGCCAGGATCGACCGCCGCGAAGAGCTCGACGAGCTCACCGCGCGCATCCGCTACGAGGTGCGGGTGCACCTCAACGAGCCCACCGCGCACAACGCCTACGACGAGCTGACCGACATCTTCGCCATCGGGCACGCGGAGTGTTCGGCGCTGCTGAAACACCGCCGTGTCCTGCCGCTGTGGGAGCGGCTTCTGCTCCAGCGCTACACCCGGCGTCTCTACGGCAAGGCGATCTCGGCGACCGTCGGTGACCTCCCCGCCGACGCGGGGCCGGCGCCCGCGACCGCGTTCGGCCCGGAGATCGCCTCCCTGACCCCGGATTCCGGTGACACGGGGGCGAAGTTCGACCTGCAGGGCCGCGGCCTGGTCAACGTCTTCCGGATCGCCGCCGGACGGCACGGCGAGCTCTGGCCGGACCGCCACGACGTCGCGACGACGTCCGCGCGCAGTGTGCTCACCTGCTCCGCGGTCTTCCTGCGCCGCCGCGCCTGGCACGTCCTCTGGCCGGTGTACCGGGTGCGGGGCCTGCGGCTCTGGAAACTCTAGGAATTCCCCGGCGCTCGTCGCCGTTGAACCCGGCATGACCGATCGCGCCACCGAGATCCTCACCGGAGCGAAGACGATCGCCGTCGTGGGACTGAGCCGTGATCCGGCCAAGGCCTCGCACGGGGTCGCCGCCGTGCTGCGGGCACACGGGTTCCGGATCATCCCCGTCCACCCCACGGCCGACGAGTTGCTGGGCGAGAAGGTCTACCGCTCGCTCACCGACATCCCGGAGCCCGTCGACATCGTCGACGTCTTCCGGCCGTCCGAGGACACCCCGCCAATCGCCGAACAGGCCGTCGCGATCGGCGCGAAGGCACTCTGGCTGCAGCAGGGCATCGTCTCCGCCGAGTCCCGCCGGATCGCCGAAGAAGGCGGGCTGGCCTACGTCGAAGACCGCTGCACCGCCGTCGTCCGAGCGGTCGCGAACCTGTCTGTGCGTTAGAAACGCACTTCGCCCCGAACCCTCGCCGCGATTTTCCGGCGGGGGTTCGTTCATATCCGTGAACAAAAGTACGCCCCTTGCAATCATGGCCCCGATTCCGATCATCCGAACGGATTGGTCCAAACCGGTGATCTTGACGAGAAGCCTCCGAACTGGGAAAACTTGTCCGGCCGCCAGTTTGTTAAGAAACCTTCCCAAGGGTCGGGCGAGCTGTTAACGTCCGAATCCGCTTAGCGGAAACAGGTGCCGGCCATCGGTACCCCGGTCCAACGGAGGGCGAAGTGGGCACACCACGCGGCCTGGATTCCAGTGGCACACTCGAGCGCGGGCTCGCGGTTCTCGAGCACGTCGGTCAGAACCAGGAGATTTCCACCAACGCTATCGCCCGGCAACTGGGTCTCTCCCGGAGCGCCGCGTACCGCATAGTCGGCACCCTCAAGAACCTCGAATACCTCGAAGCCGATCGCACCACCGGCCGCGTGCGGCTCGGCACGCGGCTGGTCGAACTCGGCGCCCGCGCGATGGCGGCGACCGACCTCCACCGCTGCGCGCCGCGCTATCTCGCGTCGCTCGCCGAACGCAGCGGCGAGACGACGTATCTCGCCGTCCCCGACAACGACACGATGGTCTACGTCGCCACCGAACGCAGCGCCAACGCCGTCACCCTGGCCTGCCGCCTCGGCACCCGCCGCCCGCAGCACGCGACGTCGCTGGGCAAGGCGTGGCTGGCCGCGCTGCCCGAACAGGACCGCGTCGAACGCATCCGCCGGATGAAACTCGACAGTCTCACGCTCAAGACGATCAACGATCCGGCCCGGCTCCTCGACGACCTCGCCAGGACCAGCCGTCGTGGCTGGGCGGTGGACGACGTCGAAAACGAACCGGACGTCGGCTGTGTGGCCGCCGCCGTCCGCGACCACACCGGACGGCCGATCGCCGCGATCAGCATCGCGGGCCCCGCCGGCCGGGTGCTCCGCCGCACCGACGAACTGGGCGCGACAGTGGCGGGCACCGCGGCCGCCTTGTCGCTCCGGCTGGGTTACGTGCGCGCGCAAAGGGTCTGACGTGGGCTGGATCCAGGACTACCAGCCGGCGGGCGGGCTCTGGCCGTCCGCCGCGCTGGCGGCGCTGCCGATCATCGTGCTGCTGGTGACGCTGGGGGTCCTGCGCCGGTCGGCGCGTCTCTCGGCGGCGCTGGCGCTGATCACCGCGCTGCTGGTCGCGGTACTGCTGTACCGGATGCCCGCCGGGCTCGCCTTCGATTCCGCGGCCATGGGCCTCGTGTTCGGGGTGTGGTCGGTGGCCTGGATCGCGTTCCACGCCGTGTACTTCCACAACGTCACCGTCGCGACGGGACGATTCGACGACATCAAGGCGGTCCTCGCCGGGTTCAGTGAGGACCGCCGCCTCCAGGCGCTGCTGATCGCGTTCGGTTTCGGCGCGCTGCTGGAAGGGATCGCGGGCGGCGGCTCGCCGATCGCGATCACCGCGGCGATGATGGCCGCGCTCGGTTTCCCGCCGGTGAAGGCGGTCGTGCTCGCGTTGCTGGCGAACACCGCGCCGGTCGCGTTCGGCGGCCTCGGCAACCCGCTGATCGTGCTGGGCAGGCTGACCGCGCCGATCCTCGGCGAGAATCCCGAACAGGCGACGCAACTGTTCTCGTCGATGGTGGGCCGTCAGCTCCCGGTGCTGGCGCTGATCGTTCCCGGCTTCCTGATCGTGGTCCTCGCTGGCTGGAAACGGATGATCGAGGTCTGGCCCGCCGTGCTGACGGCCGGGCTGTCGTTCGCGGTCATGCAGTTCGTCACCTCGAACTTCATCAGTCCGAGCCTCGTCGACGTCGTCGCCGCGCTCGCCGCGATGGCCTCGCTGTGGATCTTGACGCGGTTCTGGCAGCCGTCGGCGGTCTGGCGGTTCGACGGCGAAGAACCGGTGCGGGCCGGGGCGAGCCTCGGTGCGGCGAAAGCCGGACGCGGCGCGCTGTACGCGTGGGCGCCGTACATCATCCTGATCGCGGCGATCTTCCTGTCCCGGATCGGCACGATCTTCAAGAACCTTCCCGAATGGCTGGACCTGACGAAACTGCTGCACAAGGCAGATTGGGTGTTCGCGTGGCCGGGGCTGCACAAGGAGGTCGTCCAGCACGCGCCGATCACGCCGAAGGACACCCCGTACGCGGCGACGTTGACCGTCGATTTCCTTTATTCGCCGGGAACGGTGGCCCTGATCGCGGCGATCGTGGCGGGATTCCTGATGGGCGCGAAACCGCGGCTGCTGCTGGCGACCTACCGCCGGACACTGCACCAGATGCGCTGGGCGCTGGCGACGATCTTCATGATCCTCGCGATCGCGTTCGTCATGAACTACTCGGGTGCGACGCAGACACTCGGCCTCGCGCTGGCGACGACCGGGGTGCTGTTCCCGTTGTTCTCCGCCTACATCGGCTGGCTGGGTGTCTTCCTCACCGGGTCGGACGCGTCGACGAACAGTCTCTTCGGGCCGATGCAGGTGATTTCGGCCCAGCAACTGCACGTCGACCCGATCCTTGCCGGCGCCACCAACACCTCCGGCGGCGTGATGGGCAAGATGATCTCGCCGCAGAACCTGTCCATCGGCGCCACCGCGATCGGGCGGTCCGGGCAGGAGGGCGCGCTGCTGCGGCAGACCTTCCTGTGGTCGGTCGTGCTGACCGCCGTGGTCGGAGGTATCGCGTTGCTGCAGGCGACCGTGCTGGAGTTCATGATCCCGTCGTGAACGAGAATGCGGGAATGTCCACAATGGTCACCCGATCTTTACCGGCCATTGGGCTGGATGGATGAACGCCAGGTTCGTTCACCGGAATGGGAACTACCGTTGTCCTCATGCCCATGACGCTGATCAAAGGTACGTTCCAGCTCGTCGGAGCCTCACCGGACGGCGATTCGGTCCGGTTCTATCCCGAAGATCCACAGGCGACCAAGAAGGCGGGACTGAAGGTCCGGCTCAATTCGCGGGGCGGGATGCAGCTGCGGCTCGACGCGATCGACGCGCTCGAAACGCATTACCAGGCCAGGGGAACCGGCGGGATGTGGCATCAGCCCGCGGAATTCGCCGACGCCGCCGCGGCGAACCTGCTGAAGGCACTCGGCTTCAAGACGGTCGAACGCGATGAACGGGGAACGGTCACTTCGTCGACGCCGATCAAGGTACCCGGTCACATACTGACGCGATTCGCCGACAAATACGGACGGGCGGTGGCGTTCGCCTTTCCCGGACAACGGCCGGGGCGGTCGGCGGATCTTTCCAAGGTCCATCTCGACGTCAAAACGCTGAAGAGCTCCGCGAACTACCGGCAGGTCGCGGACGGGCTCGTCTACCCGACGTTCTATTCACTGCTTTACCCCGATCTGCGCGACGCCCTGGCCGGAGCGGCGGTCGAAGCGCGGCAGAACGGGCTCGGGCTGTGGCCGCAGGACGTCACGAACTCCGGGTTCAAGCTCTCGTCTCGGCGGCAACTGGCCGACGAACTGGTGATCCTGCCGAAACTGTTCCGCAGGCTGGTCGACTACCTCGCGCTCGACGAAAGCGGCGGGGTCTCGCTGAGCGGTTTCTCCGACTTCCTCGATTCCCGCAACGACCGCCTGTTCACCGTCCCGGACGGGCACGCCACGGAATTCGAGACCTTGGTGAACGTGAAGCGGCAGACCGCGAACCTGACGACCGAGCCCGAGCGGATCGTCTTCATCGAGGCCTGAACCATGCCCCGTGTCGGCAAAAACACCGTACCTCCCTCCCCTTCCGCCGTGCTCATCTGAAAGGCGGGAGAGGGAGCCGATGCGAGGACACGGTTCACGGCGGCCGGAGGAGGCCGGTGGGCGGATGGAGACGGCTTCGAAACTCGTCGACACCATCCGCGTCCTTGTCGTGCGCTACTGCCGGGCGCGGGTCGGCCGCCGCTCGGGCAGCTACGACATCGCCGACGCGATCGCGAAGGACAGCTGCCGCGAGATCTTCGCCGGGGCGGACGGCGCGCCCGAGCTCCTCAGGTTCGCCTACGACGTCACGCGCGGCCTGGTGGACGACTTCCACCGGACCGCCGCCGAGCTGCCGAACCCGCTTTCGGGGCTGCCGGGCCGGCAGCGCGAGATCATGGTGCTGCGGTCGCTCGTCGGCCTTTCCACCGACGACACCGCGCTGGCGCTCGGCTGCTCCGTCCAGGCCGTCCGGCTGGGGCAGCACCGGGCGCTGAGCGCACTGCGTCCCACCCCCGCCTGACGCGTTTCGTCCTCTGAATGCGTTAGTTCGCACCACGCACTACCGCATTCAGAGGACTAATCGCGGGGGGTGCATTCCGCGGCCCGGTTCAGCAGCAGAGTGCGCTCGCGGTCGTTCCCGGTCATCTCGGCCGCGCGCTCGAACTCGGCGCGGGCCTCGTCGAGGCGGCCGAGCTTCGCCAGGAAGTCGCCGCGCACACTCGGCAGCAGGTGGTACGCCTTCAGCGCGGGCTCCGACAGCAGCTTGTCGACGACCTCCAGCCCCGCCTCCGGCCCGACGGCCATCGACAGCGCCACCGCCCGGTTCAGTTCGATCACCGGCGACGGATTCAGCTTCCCGAGCCCTTCGTACAGGACGGCGATCCGCGCCCAGTCCGTCTCGTCGCCCGTTCGCGCCCGCGCGTGACAGGCGGCGATGGCGGCCTGCGCCGCGTAGACGCCGAAAGCGCCGTCCGCCAGCGACTCGGCGAGCTCCAGCGCGGCGAGCCCGCGGCCGATCAGGAGCCGGTTCCATTTCGTCCGGTCCTGGTCCATCAGCAGCACGGGTTCGCCGTTCGGCCCGACGCGCGCGGCGGCCCGCGACGCCTGGATCTCCATCAGCGCGACGAGCCCGTGCACCTCGGGTTCCTTCGGCATCAGCCCGGCCAGGATCCGGCCGAGCCGCAAGGCCTCTTCGCACAGCGCGGGCCGCATCCAGTCCTCGCCCGCCGTCGCCGAATAGCCCTCGTTGAAGATCAGGTAGATGACCTCGAGCACCGAAGACAGGCGCGCGACCCTGTCCTCCCCCTCGGGCACCTCGAACGGCACCTTGGCGTCGCCGAGCGTCTTCTTCGCCCGGACGATCCGCTGCGCGATGGCCGTCTCCTTGGCGAGGAACGCCCGCGCGATCTCGTGCGTCTGGAGCCCGCCGATCATCTTCAGCGTCAGCGCCACCCTGGCCTCGGTCGACAGCACCGGGTGACAGGCGGTGAACACCAGCCGCAGCAGATCGTCCTCGATATGGTCGTCGAGCCCCGCGGTGAAGTCGGGATCCTCCTCGAACTCCAGCTCGCGGCCGATCTCGCCGAGCTTCTTCTCGTACCGCTCGTTGCGCCGGAAGGTGTCGACGGCGCGGCGTTTCGCCGTGGTCATGAGCCAGGCGCCCGGGTTTCTCGGGACGCCCGACTCAGGCCACTGTTCGAGCGCGGCGACCAGCGCGTCCTGCGCCAGTTCCTCCGCGAGTCCGACATCGCGCGTCATCCGCGCGAGGCCGGCGATGAGGCGGGCCGATTCGATCCGCCACACCGCGTCGATCGCCGAACGGGGGTCTGCTGTTGCCGTCACGCCGACCAATCAACATCGTCGGCGCGACGACCGCAACCACTAGTTCGCTCCGGCGGCCTGCTCCCGCAGCTTCTGCTCGTGCTCGACGATCTCCGGGGTCGCGTTGTCGAAGTCCTCCAGCTCCGCGATCCGGCGGATCTCGATCTCGCCCTCACGGAACGGCGCGCGCTTCATCCATTCGACGACCTCGGCCTTGTCCTTGACCTGCAGGATCCAGAAACCGGCGATGAGTTCCTTGCTCTCGGCGAAGGGCCCGTCGACGACCCTGGCCTCGGTGGTGCCGTCGTACTGGATGCGGAAACCCTCGGCGCTGGGGAGCAGGCCTTCACCCGCGAGCATGACGCCGGCCTTCACCAGCTCCTCGTTGAACTTCCCCATCTCCTGAAGGTCCTCGGCGCTCGGCTGGGCACCGGCCGCGTCGGTCTTCTCGTCGCTCTTGACAATCACCATGAACCGCATCTCGCGTCTCCGTTCCGGCGGGGCTCGTCCCTGCCACATCTACGCGTCGATCGGGCACCCCCGGTTTCGACACGGTCCCCGAACTTTTTCCGCGGCTATTCGAGCAGCCGGAAAACCGCAGGTCAAGCGCCCATGCGAGAATGTCCCCCCGTGGCGCCCCTCCCCGAAACCCTCCGCTCCGCCCTCGACGAAGAGCTGGGCAAGTACCCGCAGAACAGGCTGACGCAGTCCGTCGAGCGGCTCAGCACGCGCTACCGCGAGAACAACCCCGCGAGCGCGCCCATCCTCTCTTCCGAGGTCGAGATCGCGGCGTACGCGGGCTACCGGATGCCGGCGACGTACGCGGCCGTACACGCCGTTCTCGCCGAAGCCGCCCTCCGCGCTCCCGGGTTCGCTCCCCGGACGCAGATCGACGTCGGCGGCGGGACCGGTGCCGCGATCTGGGCGGCGGCCGGCGTGTGGCCGTCGCTGGAGGAGAGCACCGTCGTCGAGCAGGTCGCGGGCGCGATCGCGCTGGGGCGGCGGCTCGCGGGGAACGCCGGGGACAAGGCCGTCCGTTACTCGACCTGGCGACGTGGTCTGATCGACCCGTCGGCTCCCGCGCCGGAGGCCGATCTGGTGACGCTCTCCTATGTCCTCGGCGAGCTGCCCGAAGCACGCCGGGCCGACGCCGTTCGCTGGCTGTCGGCGAAGGCCGGGATGCTCGTCCTGATCGAACCCGGCACCCCCGCCGGCTACGAACGGATCGTCGAAGCGCGGGATCAGCTCGTCGAGCTCGGGCTCTCCCTGGTCGCGCCCTGTCCGCACGAGGGCGCGTGCCCGATCCCGCGCGGCAAGGACTGGTGTCATTTCTCCGCGCGTCTCCCGCGCACCGGCCTGCACCGTCAGCTCAAGGCCGGCACGCTCGGCTTCGAGGACGAGAAGTTCTCCTACGTCGTCGCGTCGCGCACGGCACCGGAACGCGCCGACGCCCGCATCCTGCGGCATCCGGCCAAACGCAAGGGCATGGTCGGCCTCTCCCTCTGCGCCGGAGCCGGGCTCACCGAAACGATCGTCACCAAACGGCACGGCCCGGCCTACCGCGCGGCCCGCGACGCCGAATGGGGCGACGCCTGGCCCGCTCAGTCCACTATGGACTGACGACCGCGCCGCGCCTGATCGCCGACGGCGGCGAGCAACGCGCCGAGCGCCGGATTGTCGTTGCTCCGCCGCCACATCAGTTCGAGTTCGACCGGGCGGTTTTCGACACCGTCCACCGGACGGAGCGCCACCCCCTCGAACCGCAGCGCGGCGGCCGCGGCAGGCACCAGCGCGACCCCGAGTTCCGCCTTCACCAGCGCGAGCACCGTATGCACCTGACAGGGGTACTGCGTGTACTCCGGCAGCACCCTGGCGGCGCGGAACACCGCCACGACCAGGTCGTGGAAGTAGCGGCCCTCCGACGGCGAATACATGATGAACGGTTCGCCGTCGAAGTCGCGGACTTCGGGATTCTTCTTGCGCCGCGCCAAAGGATGCGCCGACGGCAACGCCGCCAGCAGCGGCTCCCGCCACAGTGGCAGGGTCACGACGTCGGCTCCCGTGACCGGCGGCCGGATCATGCCGAGATCGATACCGCCCGTCAGCAGTTCCTCCACCTGCGCCGACGTCACCATCTCCCGGAGCACGAGATCGACGCCGGGCATTTCGGCGTTCGCCACCGCGATGACGCGTTCGAGGTAGGAATACGCCGCCGTGGCGGTGAAACCGAGCGTGACGACCCCGGCCTCGCCCTTCTTCGCCCGCCGGGCGTACAGCGTCGCCTCTTGTGCCGAACGAAGAATCTTCCTTGCCTCGGCGAGAAAAACGCGGCCCGCCGGGGTCATCCGGACCGCGCGGTGCGTCCGGTCGAAAAGCTCGACCCCCAGTTCACGCTCCAGCAACTGGATCCGCCTGCTCAACGGCGGCTGGGTCATCGAGAGCCGCTCCGCCGCCCGGCCGTAGTGCAGTTCCTCGGCCACCGCGACGAAACTGACCAGCTGCTCCAGGGAAAACACCCAGCCAGTCTAGGTATCGCCGACGGGCGGACAAGCGCCGAATCGGTATCGTTCAGCGCGGGATTTCCACCGTGCGGTCGATGATCCCGTTCGCCACGGAAAGGATCTTGCGATTGTTGCTCCGCGCGTAGGCCCGCAATACGCCGAACGCGTCGTCCACCGAAACCCGGAGCCGTTCGGCGAGAACGCCTTTCGCCTGCTCGATGGTCACCCTGCTGTTCAACGCGGTCTGGAGCTGCGCGGCGACGATCTCCTGCCGCTGCCACGTCCGGTGATGCAGGATGCCGATCGTGGCGATGTCCGCGAGCGCTCGCCCCAGGCGCAATCCGTCGTCGTCGAGCGGCGCGGGACGGGTGTCGAAGAGGTTCAGCGCGCCGATCACCTCTTCACGAAGCCGCATCGGCAAGGCGTACACGGAACGGAATCCGGCGTTTTCCGCCTCCCTGGAGAACTTCGGCCAGCGTCCGCCCGCCCGCGCCAGATCCGGGCAGGCGACCGGCTCGGCGCACCGGTAACTGTCCAGGCCAGGCCCCTCGGAGTTCCGCAGCTGGAACAATTCGAGCAGGCGGGTCTTTTCCTCGGACGCGGCGACCATGGTGAGGGTGCCGCGCGCGTCGGCGAGCAGCAGCCCGGCGGTGCCGACACCGAGCAGCTCGACGCATCTGCACGTGAACAGATCGAGGAACTCGACGAGGTCGAAGTCGTCGACGAGGGTGTCCGCCAACTGGACGAAGGTCTCGCGCAAGCCGGCCGTCGGGTCGGTCATCGTCTCTGCTGTCTCCTTGGGCTCACGTCCGTCGAGGCTCGGACCGGAACGTGACCCGGCGAAGCACCACGTCCATGGCGACCTCGTCGAGCTTCCGGTCGTTGGCGTAGGCATAGGCGCGCAAACGCGCGAGCGCGTCCGCGAGCCCGATGCCGAGCTGGACCGACACCATGCCCGCGGCCTGGTGCACCCGGTCGCGATGGCCGGTGAATCCGCGATCGATCATTCCGGCCAGCCCCGGCCCGCCCGCCTCGGCCTCGGCGACGGCGAGGGTCAGCACCGCTTCGGCGCAGACGAGTGCTTGCGCCCGGCCCTCCCTCGACGGAGCCCCGGCGAATTCGCGATAACAGTCGACGACGCCCACTTTGATCGCACCGGCCTGGATCGGCACCGCGATGATCGATTTCACGCGCCGGTCACTCGCCTCCGGCGCGAACATCGGCCATCGGAGTGATGCCTCCGAACTGGTCACATCGGTTACGACGACGAGCATACCGCCGCGCACCACTTCCACCGCGGGACCTTCGCCCAAGGTGAACTGCAGATCTTCCAATTCACGGCTTCTTTCGTCCGTGGCGAAGACCGGCTCGGCGAGATCTCCGCCGCCGGTGAGCGCGAGCCCGACACCCACGGCGTCGAGTACCTCTCCGCAAATGACGCAGGCGTGTTCGATCGAGACCGGTGAATCGGTTTCCGAAGCGAGAAAACACATCTTCGCCCAGACCGAAGCCGCGCGATCGTGCCGTCGAATCCCCATGGCGTGCCTCCCCGGCGTTGCCCGGTATCGGACGGGCCCGCCGGGAGCAAGGGCGAACAGTGCGTACGACTTGTCCGCACCAGGGCCATTCTCCCATGTTTCGGAGCCGAATTCCCCGGCCCCAATGGTCCGTTCGGCCGGTTCCGGTTCACCGGTCCGCGCCTAGGGTGGAATCCGAGACCGCTTGTCCCCGGCCCCCGGCAACGGCAACTCGTCGGCGAGCTCTGGAGGGGCCATGTGCGTTCGCATTCTCGAAACCCGTGCCAAACGCGAGAATCCATTCGTCCGGTTGCTGATCCGCATTCAGCTCAAGGCGTCCTGGCGCTGAGCGCTGGCGCGCAGCCTGCTGATCGCGCGGTGTTTGGTCACCCGCACCCGTGACGACGTCGTCCCGAGCGCCGCCGCGGTCTCGTTCGACGTCAGCTCGCCGATCACCCGCATTCCCAGCACCTCACGGTGGGAGATCGGCAGTGTCCGCATCAGCCTGCCGAGCCGGAGCCCGAGGTCGGTCCGCAGGGCGCGCTGCTCGGGCTCCTCCGCGGCCCCCGCCGGACGTTCGGGGAGTTCGCCGGTCAGCACCTGCCTGCTCCGCGCGGCCTTCCGGAAGACGTCGGCGACCTTGTTCGCCGCGATGGCGCGCAGGAGGAACAGGAAGGAGCCGCCGCGGCGGCCGTAGCCGGGGAGCGCGACGAAGACCGCGAGGCAGATCTCCTGCGCGACGTCGGCCGGTTCGGGATAGGTCAGTTCATGGCCGCCGAGGCGGGTCTCGGCGTACTGCCGCGCCCACCGCACGAGGGCGGCCATGAGGTCGTCCATGGCGTGCGGCGCGCCGTCCACCGCGGCCTTGGCGAGGGCGTCCCAGCAGGCGGGGGAAATCCACGTCTCGCCGCCGCCGGTTCTTCGCATCGGAAACTCGTCGCTCATGTCCCGCTCCCCACGGATGAGAAAACCCGGCCGCCGGGGTCCAGGACGGAACCCGGCCCACGGTAGTCGACGAATCCGGCCACCTCAATCGACGAAAGGCCCGCGACGAATTGTCCGGCCCGGCGGAAAACCGGACAGATTCCCACCAATGGTCTGGACATCTCAGCGTCCGGCGACGTAACTTCCCGTGCTGAGACCCCTCGCCAAGGTCACGCCAAGGCCGGGAACGCGCCCCCGGCCGACATCCGCAAGCACCGCCGTGGCGCGTCCGCGCTCCGCGGCGGGATTCCGCCGAGGAGTGAACTGTGCGCATCCGCAAGAAGATCCGGCGCGTTTTGACCGCGTTGGCGGTCGCCCTCCCCCTGGTCACCGGAGTAGCGGCGCTTTCGGCGCCCGCCGCGGTCGCCGCGGGCCCCGATCCGCTGCCACTGACCGTCACCAACGATTCGGGCCGCTCCGACGCGGTCCACCTCTACGTGCTCGGCACGAACCTCAACACCGGGAAACTCGGCTACGTCGACGCCGGCGGCACCTTCACCCCGTGGCCGCCGGGCGCGAACCCGCCGAGCCCCGCGCCGGACGTCTCGATCGCGGGCCCCGGCAACGGCGGCTCGACCACGCTGCGGATCCCGCGGATGCTCTCGGGCCGGGTCTACATGTCGTTCGGGCAGAAGATCAAGTTCTTCCTGACGCCGGACGGGCTCGTGCAGCCCGCGCCGTGGGCCGACGGCGACCCGAACCGCGACATCCTGTTCGACTGGAGCGAATTCACCTACGACAACGGCGGGCTGTTCATCAACAGCTCGCAGGTCGACATGTTCAGCGTGCCGCACGCCGTCGGGCTCACCAACGGGGCGGGGACGAACAAGGAGGCCGGACGGCTCAAGGCGGGTGGCCGCGAAGCCATCTTCAACGCCGTCCAAGGGCAGTCCGGTTTCTCGAACCTGGTGCGGGACCGGCTGCGGGTGCTCGCTCCCGGCAAGGGGCTCGACACCGGCAAGTTCAGCGGGACCTACCTCGACGGCTACGTCACCAGCGCCTGGAACACCTACAAGTCGACACCGCTGACCGTGGTCCCGTTCGAAGCCGAACCCGGCAAGAAGTTCACCGGCCGGACCGGCGGGGACGACGTCCTGCGCTTCACCGACACCTCGGGCGCCACGGTGGCGTCGTTCAGCAAGCCGAGCACCCGTGACGTCTTCAACTGCGACGGACGGCTGCACGCGCCGAACGACCAGGTCGTCGGCCCGATCGCGCGGACACTGTGCGCGGCCCTGCACCGCTCGACGCTCGGCACCCTGCACACGCAGCCGACCTACGACGCGGGCCAGTTCTACAAGCAGCCCGTGACCGACCACTACTCGCGGATCGTGCACGAGCAGATGGTCGACGGGAAGGCGTACGGTTTCGCCTTCGACGACGTCGGGCACTTCGAGTCGCTGGTGCACGACGGCGACCCGCGGACGGCGCGGATCGTCCTCACCGCGTTCTAGGGTCCGGGCGGCCAGGCGCTCCTGCCGCGAAAGCCACTTTCGCAACGGTGAAGGTTGCGAAAGTGGCTTTCGCAACACGACACGTTCGCCTTACCCCGATAGTTCGCAACACGCCACGTTCGCCTTACCTCGCCCCGCTCCCGATCCGCCAGGCCGACATGCCGATCCCGCTCGGCACGCGCGAGAACGTCGTCGGCGGCGGCTCGGGAGTGCTCAGGCGCTCCAGCTCCTCCGGCGTGTACCGCACGCATTTCCGGTGCCATTCCAGGATTCCGGCCATCCAGTCCTTCATGTTGTCCGCGTACCGGGTCAGCACCGCGCGGACGTCGTCGTCGAGCCCGAGGTCGTCGCACATCCGCGGCAGCCCCTCGTCGGCGAGCTGCTCGAACTGCTCCATCCGCGCGTTCATCAGCCGGGCCGCGATGTCACGGGCCTCGATCCGGCCGACCTCCAGGAAACGTTCGACGACGAAGACGAGGTTGTGCACCTCACCCTCGTACTCGATCTCCTTCTGATAGGAGAAGAGATCGTTGGCGAAAGTCGCGTAGTCCTGAGCCGCGGTGTCAAGCTCGAACAGCACCCGGTTCTGGTGGATCTCCGGCGGCACGACCTCGCCGAGCCGGAGCCGGGCGAGGCTCTTAGTCAGGTCCGAACCGAACGTCCGCCGCCGCATCTCCACGTAGTCGACCGGGTCGGGGACCCGGTTCTGCGCCTGGTTCGCCACCTCCCAGACCCAGCTCGCGGTCATCCGCTCGATCGCCCGCCGGAACTCCGCCCGCGCGGGTGGGGTCAGCGGTCCGGCGGCGCGGTTCCACAGGTCCGCGAGGCCGCGCTCGACCGGGTTCGACGGCTTCGGCACCGGCTCGCCGTCGAGCGGCATGAAGAGGGAAAGCCGGTCATCGCACAGTTTCGCGGCGACGGGGTCCCTTCTCATCCCGAAGACCAGCGGAAAGTAGTCGTCGCCGTAGGTTCCCCAGGTCAGCCAGTCCGACGACAGTTTGAGCTGTTCGAGATCCGAGTCCGCGTGGATCATCGCGGCGCAGTGCGGCAGGTCGATACCGCGCATGCGGCGCTCGTCCCAGATCCCGCCTTCCTCGAACATCCCCATCTCCCGTGCCCAGCCCGGCGCGTACTCGCGGGCGGCGGCGAGGTGGGGGCTGGTGCGCACGGGATACGGCATGCGGAAATCCGGCAGGGGCAGCTGCCCGGCCTTCGCGAACGGCGGGGGCGCCTGCTGCCGCACCCGCTGGACGAGCCCCAGCCGGTTCGGCGAAAGCCCCGTCGGCTCGGTCACGCCCTCGTTCATGTACCGGCTCGACCGCGCGTGCCATTCGTGCCCGCCGGACTGCCAATCCTGCAGGCCCTTGACGTAAAGGCCGACCGCGATCTGCTCGGACAGCGAGACGTCGCGTTCGGCCAGCAGCGCGGGCACCTCGACCAGCGCGGTGTTCTCGAACTGCTGCAACCGCGAGGTCAGCAGGTCGTTGGTGAGATCGGCGGCATCCTGCGTCGGGCAGTCGAGGAACTTCTCGAAAACGAGGACCGCGTTGGAATTCTCTCCCTCTTCGCGTACTTCGCGTTGGTAGGAAAAGAGATCGTTGCGAAGGTGGACGGCGTCGGCGAACGTGTCGCGCAGGACCTCCATCGGCCTGGTCGCCGCGATCCCGTCCGGCACTTCGGCGCCGACGGCGTATTCGATGAGGTTCGCCGACCACGGCGCACCGCCGACCCGGCGACGCATCTGGACGTATTCGATGGGGTTCGCGATCCGGCCGCGGTCGATGTTGTCCAGTTCCCAGAGCGATTCGACCATCAGGTTGTGCGTACTGGTGACGAAACGTCGTCGCCAGGCCTCCGACATCGAGGGAATGGTCCGCGCCCAGAGATCTTCGAGCCCTGCTTCGGCGGGATTCCCCGGTTCCGGTGACGTTTCCCCCGGCCCGGTCATGAACAGTTCCAACCGGTCGAGATAAGCCTTCGCGCCCTCGATGTCCCGGGTGTACTTGAATTGCGCGAGAAAATCGTCGTCGAAGAAGAACACCCACACGTACCAGTCCGTGACCAGATCGAGGGACGGCCCGTCACAGTCCGGATGGGTGTGCGCGCAGAGCAGCGCGTAGTCCATTTTCGCGAGTGCCTGTTCGGTCCAGACGACATCGCCGGACGGCGACGGTGAATCGAGCATCCCCATTCGCCTTGCCCAAGCCATACTGTGCGCCCGCGCCGCTTCGAGATGCGGATTCATCCTGGCCGGATGCGGCACGTAGAACTCGGGCAAGGTGAAAGCCTGCATCTGCGAGTGCCTCCCGGGCCGGTGTCGGATCAGTTCCGACGTTTCCAGCCCGCGGCCGCGCCGGGCAACCGTCCACCCGAGCGATTCACGGTGCCATCGAGTGAATCAAGACCAGAGGGACGCCGAATCGACATACGGCGCGAGCAATCCGGTCAAGATCGGGTCGCCGTTCCCGTTCAAAGCGTCCTCGGCGATCCGGCGGGCGACACCGGCCAGGAAATCGGCGGCCTGCACCCGCGGATCGGTCCGTGAATCCACGAATTTCACCCCGGCCAATCCAGGGCTCGACTCGATCCGGGCGAGCCGGTCCCCTTTGAGCGACGGTTGTTCGTCGTGGACGAGAAAGACCCGCTCCCCGCCCCCGCTCCAGTATTCGACGGCGCGGAGGATCGCGGGCACCAGCGGATCGAGGATCTTGGCGTCACGCGCCGCGGCGACCTTCGCCCTCAATTCCGCGCTGTCGCCGACCATGGCGAAGAACGACTCCGCCGCCGGATCCCCGCGATTCCTGGCCCGCAGCACGTCGTTGAACGCGGCGAGGAGTTCGTCGTCCGGCCGGATCCCCGGCCCGGCGAGCGCGCGCAGTTCGTTCGCCAGCAGCCGCTTCTTGTCCACGAGGTACACGTGGGCTCGCCCGTGGACCGGGCCGAGCGGCCCGAGGAACCATTCGAGGACACGCCGGTGCTTCGTCCGGAGAAGATGGTTCGCCTTGTACTCGACCGCCGGCGAACGGATCCTCCGCCGCAGCTCGACCAGGCAGGCGGCGGCTTCTTCGGGACTCAGCCGGACCCCGGCGTGCGCGAACACGTCGGTCTCCCCGCCGATCAGCTTCTCGCCCTCGGACCCGGACTCGTCGCAGGAGATCTCCAGGGGCACGCCGCGCATCGTGCCCGATCACCCCGGCGACGTCGAGCCGGTTACGCGGGCTCGGGCAGCGGCTCACCGGTCTCGAGCAACGTCTTGAGGCTCGACAGGATCGACGGCCAACCGCCCTTGACCATCTCCAGCGCGGTGCTGCCAGGGTCGAAACCGTCGTGCACCACGGTCAGTTTCACCGTGTCACCGGCGGGTTCGAGATCGAAGGTGACCTTCGACCGCGATTCCGCCTGGAGCTTCGCCGACACGTCGTCGTCGAGCCCCACCGACTTGGCGAACTCCGGCGTGAAAGTGTGCCACGTGTAGGACAGCCGCCGGTACGGGTCGGATTCGAGGACGACCTGTTCGGGGTCCTCCAGCTTCACGCCGAGCTGCTCCCAGGCCACCGTCGACCCGGGCTTCCAGTCCGAAGTGAACTCACAACCCCAGTACCGCTTGGTGAAGGCCGGATCGGTGAGCGCCCGCCAAAGCCGCTCCGGCGTCGTCCTGATGTAGCTGGTGTACACGAATTCGTCGGTGCTCATGGGTTCCTGCTCCAATGCCTTCTTGAGGTCGGCGAGCGCGTCGACGCGGCCCTGGTGGTACCGGTCGATCCAGCGCTCGGCGATCGCGTTGATCGGCTCCGCGTTCACGTAGTGCAACTTCTCGCGGCCACGACGCACCGTGGTCACCAGATTGGCCGCTTCCAGGACGCCAAGATGCTTGCTGACCGACTGCCGCGCCATGTCCAGCCCCGCGCACAGCTCACGCAGGGTCTGCCCGTTGCGGGCGTTCAGGTCGTCGAGCAACCGGCGACGACTGGGGTCCGCCAATGCCTTGAAGACCTCGTCCATGCCGCTCTCCCTGATATGCAGCTGCTTGGCTGCCTTTGCAGGTTAGGCAGCCAAGTGGCTGCATGTCAAGCGGTCGCTCAGGTTTCCCCGCACGAATTCCGCTGTTTCCGCCGTCACCGTCGAGGACCTCGGAATCGGGCCGTGCCTCCCCCTAAGGGCGCGTCATCCCGGCTTCGACCACATGGGGGAAGAAATCACGGACCAAACACGCGAGACAGCCGTTGCTCTGACTCCATGTACTGAGCAGCGTGGCCTGGTGCACGGCTAGGGCGCCGAAAGCGCGGCCCGGGCGGCGGTTCCCCAAGCTGATCCTGCCGTCAGCCCCGCTCGGTGTCCCGCTGTTCGGCTTCAGCCTTCCGCGGCTGAGCCGGATTCGCCCGGCGCGGGAGACGGCGACGCCCTGAGGACGGTCGATCTTGAGCCGCCAAGGGGGCTCGAACCCCTGACCTTCTGTTTACAAGTCCCCTCCGCAGCCATGTCAGCCAGTGCCGCGAAGTGCCGAATTTTGACCATCCATGCAGGTCAACGCGGACCTCTGACTGCGGCGGGTGTCGCGCCGTGCCATGCCGTGTCGGGCTCTACTTCGGCAACGGAGCCCAATCGGAGACTGCGTGTCCGGTAGGCTCAGCGTTAAAGCCCGGCAGATCGGGCGCAGGTGCTCGAAGTTGCCTTAGGCAGGATTCCATTCCATTTCACCGAGGCACCATCCACTGATACCGGCCAGTTTGCCTTGCCAGAACATTCCGTTGTCCGGTATGCACGACTGCCCTGGGGTGCAGACACCCGCTTCGCAAAAGTGGATGACCATACTGACGTCCACCCTGGCCGTCGCGTCCTGAAACCGATCAGGCGGCCCCTTCGGCGGCCGCTCTCACCGCAATCTGATCACTGGAGCGGTTCTTGCGCGAGCACTACCGGCTGGCCACCGGAGCCGACCTGCCGAGCGGGCACAGCTGGCCGCAACTACGGAAGTTCCTCTTCGAGACCGAACTGGGTACGAGCGAGCAGTTCGCGAGCGCGTACGTCGCCCTCGCGCGGACCCTCGCCATCCCGGCTCGGCTGGTGGTCGGCTTCCGGCCACGGGGAGGACGGCACCGGAGACGACGGCTGGACATTCCCGTTCGGTCCGGTCCTGATCACTCTCGCGTCGCTGATGGTGGCCTGGTTCGCCGGGATCCCGCTGGCCAAGGGTGCGCGGGCGTGGCGACGGCGACGTCAGCCGGACATCGGCGCGGTACTCGGTGCCTGCCGGGAGGCCAAGGACCTGCTATGCAAGCAGCGCGTCTCGTGTACCGCGGGCACGACGGTCCGCGACCTGGCTGCGGCCGCTCACGGCACCGTCGACCAGTCCACAGTGGACGTGGCACTGTGGTCAGGCGTAGGCACCGGGGGCCACACACCGGCCTGCAGGCGTGGGCAGCGGTGCGGGCAGTGCGGCGCGGCCTTGCCCGGCGTAGACTGCGCGCGGCTACGTACCGCCGTGAACCCTCGCACGTTGTCGTCGGCCCAGTCGTGAGGCGACCGCGCGGATAACCGGTACTGAAACCGGATGTGGCGATCCGCGACATCGAACTGTCCGACAACTGGCATCGCGGTCGATACTTGCTAATGTTGGTGGGTCTGAAATCCCTAGTGGACACTGAGTGCATCGCATTGAGAGGCACGAGTTGCGCGAACCGACCGTCGCCGACGTAATGACCAGAGCCACCGTCACCGCGGCACCCGATACGACGTTCAGTGAGATTGTCTCCGCATTGATCGACACCGGGGCCAGCGCGCTGCCGGTGATCGACCCTGCAGGTCGGCTCATCGGGGTCGTCGACGAGGCGGACGTTCTGGCCAAGCTCGAATTCCGTTGCGGTACCGACGCGCGGCCACTGCTGGCGGGCGCCCAGACCCGGGCACGATGGCGCAAGTCCTCGGCGACAACCGCGGCTGACCTGATGACCGCGCCGGCAACCACGATCGGCGCCGAAGCTCCACTCAGTGCCGCTATGCGAAGTCTTGCTTGCGCGCAGCTCCGCCAACTGTGCGTGGTGGATCACACCGACCTGCTGGTCGGCGTGCTCGCCCGCCCCGACGCCCTGCGCCTGTTCCTGCGCAGCGACGCCGCCATCAAGGCCGACATCGAGGAACTCGCCGTCGGCGCCCGTTACGGAGCCGACGACGTGACCGTCCAGGTCAGTGCTGGAATCGTCACCCTTGACGGCACACTCGCCCTGCGTAGCACCGTCGAACACGCCGGTCGGACGGCATGCGGCGTCCCCGGCGTGGTCGCCATTCACAACAACCTGCGCTTCGAATTCGACGACCAGATGTGCACCTGATCATGCGCAGCGAAGGCGCGTTGTCCAGCCGGTACGACGCGCTGACGCAGGTCCAGAGCCATGCCACCAGGTCGAGCACGCGTATCGCCGCGTTGTTACGGGTGTAACATAGTTGTGTGACCGATGATTCGCACAAGTCGACCTGGTTGGTGATCAGCGTGTCCACCGCGGGCGCGGCCGGAACGCTGCGGGTACAGGTGTGGCGCAAGCTGCGCTCGCTCGGAGCGCTCTACCTGCAGCAGTCGGTGTGCCTGCTGCCCGCCCGGCCCGAGGTGGTGCGGGAGGTGCGGCGGCTGACCGACCGGATCCACCACCAGGGCGGGCAGGCCCGCGTGCTGCGGATGACGTTCACCGACCACGGCGACGAGCAGGCGGTGATCGCCGATCTCAACGTCGCCCGCGACGCCGAATACGCCGAAGTCCTCGAACGGTTACCCGCGCTGCGCCAGGAACTGGCCGACGAACGCGCTCGCGGCAACGCCACCTACGCCGAGGTCGAGGAGTCCGAAGCCGACTTGGAACGCTTCCGTGCCT
The DNA here is from genome assembly GCF_042797905.1 of Amycolatopsis sp. NPDC057786. Classification (NCBI taxonomy): domain Bacteria; kingdom Bacillati; phylum Actinomycetota; class Actinomycetes; order Pseudonocardiales; family Pseudonocardiaceae; genus Amycolatopsis; species Amycolatopsis sp. NPDC057786. The sequence continues at coordinate 3,849 of NZ_JBHVKW010000052.1, read as the reverse complement.
GGCTGGGCAAGATCTCCGCCCGCGACTACTTCGCCGCACCCGGCGGCCAGGCCGCCCGCGACGCCATCGAGGAGGCAGCCGCCGAGCTGGCCGCGTTCGAGGAAGCCGCTTTGCGCGCCGAAGCTCCCGAACCCACCCCGACCGGCGAGGCCGCACCGCGCCTACGGGTGGCGGATCGGCCGTGACCGGCTCGTTCTGGGCCGACCTGCTCCTCGGCATCACCGCCGCGCTGCTGCTGACTTGGCTCGCCCTGGTCATCGTGCTGGCCATCGCCCGACCGCGTGGCGGGCTGCTACGGGAAGCTTTACGGCTGCTGCCAGACCTACTGCGCCTGGTGCGTCGGCTGGCAGCCGACAAGACGCTGCCTCGCGGCGTCCGGATCCGGCTGGGTCTGCTGCTGGCGTACCTGGCGCTCCCGATCGACCTGATACCCGACTTCATCCCGATCTTGGGCTACGCCGACGACGCCATCATCGTCACCGTTGTCCTGCGCGGCGTCGTCCGCCGCGCGGGTATCGACGCCGTCCGCGGACACTGGCCCGGCACCGACGACGGGTTCGCCGCCGTCACCCGCCTCGCCGGCTTGAAGCACCTCGCCCCGTGAAAGCGGGAAACTCCAAGGTGTCAGCAGAACCCTGCGCGGACCTTCTCACGGTCTGGCGCCGAACCGAATTCACCCGGTTGGCAGGTGGTTTCGAGCACGGACATCCACAGATCGCCGTCGGGGTCGACCTGGTTGCGACGGCTGGTCATCAGCGACAACGGGACATGGACGAAGCGTCGCCGCCAGCGTGCGACAGCGGCCTCGGTACGACCTGCCATGGCGGCGTGCACCGCGGCATGGGCCAGACGCAGGCAGTAGACGCTGTCATAAGCGTTGGCGGCGATGCTGCGGATCGCGTAACTCGGGTCTATGTAGCGCATCGTGGGGACAAGGCCGACCGCGGTCAGGTGGGCCGCGATGGCCTCGTTGAGCAGCTCCCCGATATTGCCGAGTTTGAGGTTGCCCGAGGCGTCGGTGCCACGACCGTTGAGCTGAAGCAGGCCCTCTTTTTCGAGAAGGTCTTGGCCCGCCCCCTCGGCGAGGACGATGACCACGTAGCCCTTGGCTCGCACGCGCCGCTCGACATGGGCCAGCAGGCCGTCCGCTCCCCCGAGGGCGAAGGGGACCTCGGGGATCAAGACGATGTCCGCGCCGTTGGCGGCCAACGCGGCGTAGCTGGCGATGAACCCGGAATGCCGGCCCATCAGCTTCACGATCCCGACACCGTTCGGGCTGGACGCGGCTTCGACGGAGACCGACGATATGAAGTCGGTGGCCCGCGCGAACGCGCTTTGAAAACCGAACGACTGATCGGTGAAGGGCAGGTCGTTGTCGATCGTCTTCGGCACACCGATGACCGCGATGTCGAGACCACGTGCCTTGATCGCCTCGCTGAGGAACGTCGCGGCGCGCATCCCCCCGTCGCCACCGATGACGAACAGGATGTTGATGTCTCGCAAGACGAGGCTGTCGACCATTTCGTCGGCGTCTTGGCCACCGCGTGAGCTGCCAAGGATGGTGCCACCGGCGTTGTGGATGTCGCGGACGCGCTCGGGGGTCAGTTCGACGGTGTCGTGGCGGTGTTCGGCCGTCAGCCCCTGGAGGCCGTTCCGGAAACCCAGGATCCGCTTGACCTTGTAGTGCACGGCGAGTTCCTGGACGAGACCGCGGATGACGTTGTTGAGACCGGGACACAGTCCTCCGCAGGTGACGATGCCGGCGGTCACGTTCGCGGGGTCGAAATAGATCTTCCGGCGAGGCCCGGCGGCTTCGAAACTCGGGACCGCACCGGCCGGGAGGTCGTGGCCTGCCAGCATGGACACGGTGTCCTCGAGCAGGACACGGTCGCCCTCCGCGACGTAATGCGGAGAGGTCTGCTTGGTGGAGAGCATCTCGGAGAACGGCGAATCGAAACGGCACTCGCCGAGGCGGCGAACGCGGAGGTCGTCCAGGTGCAACGTCACCGAATCTCCTTGATCGTAGGTGCTTTCCGGCTGGCTATCCGAAGATCGTGTGCGTGACGTGCCGAACCTGGCCCCTGGAGATCAGGAGTGATTCGACGATCGTCCCGCCGTCACCTTTTCTCGGCCGTCCGACGAGTGGCCCGCCGCTGACGCCGGTGGCGACGAAGAAGGCGTCGCCCGCCACGAGTTCGTCACGCTCGTAGACGCGGTCGACGGACATGCCCGCCGCGCGGATCGCCGCCGCCTCCTCGTCCCGTTGCGGGACAAGGCGGCCCAGCATGCCGCCACCCAGCGCGCGGACCGCCGCGGCGGTCATCACCCCTTCCGGCGTGCCGCCGACCCCGAGGAGCAGGTCGACGTCGAGCGTCGGCAGGAGCACCGCCAGGCTCCCCCCGACATCGCCCCCGGCCGGTGTCTGCACCGCCGCGCCCGCGTCGACCACCCTGGCGATCAGGTCCTTGTGCCGCGGCTTGTCCATGATGACGACGCGAAGCTCGGAGACCTTCTTGCCGAGCGCCCTGGCGACCTTGCTCAAGGTGCGCTCGGGAGAGTCGTCGAGATCGATGACGTCCTTCGCCGGGGGCGGCACCACGATCTTGTCCATGTAGAACCCCGGCCCTGGCGACCACAGGGTGCCGGCCTCGCCGAACGCGATCGTCGCCAGGGAACCGGGGAGATCCTTGGCACAGAAGGAGGTTCCTTCGAGCGGGTCCACGGCGATGTCGAAGTCCGGCCCCTGGCCGTCGCCCACGATCTCCCCGTTGAACAACATCGGGGCGTCGTCCTTCTCCCCCTCCCCGATGACGACGGTCCCCCGCCCTGGCGCGTCGGCCAGCGCTTCCCGCATGGCCGTGGTCGCCGCCGCGTCCGCGGCCTTCTGATCGTGCCGCCCCACCCACGCGTAGCTGGCCACCGCGGCGCGGCAGGTGGCGGCCAGCGCCACCGCCTCCAAGGTGTGGATGTCGGCGGTGTTCCGCGGTGCGACCTGCATCTTGGACTCCTCTGTTCGGACGTGGCATCAGGACGAGATCGCGGTACCGGTCACTCGAGATTCGCGTGCAGGCGCCAGAGTTCGCGGGCCTGGGTACCGCCGGACTTCCACAGCGTGTGGAACAACGCGTCGGTGATCAGCAGGACGGACTGTTCGAACAGGCTGCCCGCGTACTGGATGGACGCGGTTCCGTCGAAGTCCTGCTTGTCCGCGGCCGGGACGACGAGGACCTCGGTCGCGATCTTCCCCAGCGGCGAGTCGGCCGCCGTGGTCAGCGCGATCACGTCCGCGCCCTGGTCGCGTGCGGTCTGCGCGGCCCGGACCACCCGTGCGGTCGTCCCCGAGCCCGACGCCGCCACTAGCACGTCGCGCGAGCCGATCGCCGGCGCGGTCACCTCACCGACGACGTGGGTGGGGAGCCCGAGGTGCATGAACCGCATCGCGGCCATCTGGAGGGCCAGACCGCTCCGCCCGGTACCGATCGTGAACACCTTCGGCGCCTTGAGCAACAACGCTCCGGCACGCGTCCAGGCCGGGTAGTGCACGCCGGCGCTGACCTTGTCCACTTCTCCGACGACGGCACGCGTCGCGTCCGAGAAACGACCGGGATCGAGATTCTTCGAAATCGATTGCGTCATCGAGATCTTCCTCCGCATCGCGGGACGGGTGGTCTTCACCGTCCACTCGCTTCATTGAGAAAAAATGATTGCCCACCGGGGTGAAACCCCTCAAGACGTCCGGCATCGGGAACCGCTATCCCCTGATCACGAAAACGAATGGACACCGTGATCAGCGCGCGGTCGGCCGGCCCCCCCGGCCCCCCCGGGCGCCGGGAACCGAAACAGGGGGCG
>NZ_JBHVKW010000051.1:0-55699 GCF_042797905.1 Amycolatopsis sp. NPDC057786 | reverse complement strand
GTACATGTGCTATTTTGGGGGGATAACTGCTTTGGGGGTGGCCCAGATCGCAGTTAGCCCGCGAAACGCAGGTCCTACGGGGTCTTGCGGACCGGTGAGGTGGCCGGCCGGTTGCGGCGGACCGAGTGCACGACGAACAGCGTGACGAGCAGCGCCACCAGGCCCCCGCCGGTTCCGGCGAGCGCGACGATCATCGGGGCCGGGTCTCGGTCGTTCGCGGGTGGCAGGTTCGCTGGCAGCTGGACCGGCTTCGCCTTGTCCGCCTCCGACGGCACGATCGCCGTCAGCGCCGCGATCGGATCGATGACACCGAAGCCGACGAAGTTGTCCCGCCCGCCCGGAGCCGCTGGGTGCTGCGCCGTCGCCTTGATCCGCGTCATCACTTCACGGGCCGTCAGCTCCGGGAACTTCGCGCGCACAAGCGCGGCCACGCCGGCGACGTACGGGGCGGCGAAGCTGGTCCCCTGGATGGGACCTGGGTCCTTGCCGCCCTCGATGGTCAGGTTGGCCAGGCTGTTGGACCCCTCCGCCGGGTCCAGCGAGATGATCTTGGTGCCCGGAGCGGCGACGCTGACCCACGGCCCGTGGACGCTGAACTCCGCGACACCGCCGGTGTCGTCGATCGCCGCGACCGAGAGCACGTCATCGGCGAACCACGGCGGTGTGACGATCGTCTTGGGGGCCCTGGGGTCGGGCTGGTCGTTCTGCGGGCATTTGTCACCGACGTTGCCCGCCGCCGCCACGACGACCACGTTCCGCTCGACGGCGTAGTTCACCGCCGCTTGGAGTTCCTGCTCGCCCTTGGTGATGCTGCCGCTGGCCGCGCGGCAGTTGTCGACCGACATGTTGATGACATGGGAGCCCTGATCGACGGCGCGGACCACCGCTTGCGCGAGCGTGGTCAGCGTGCCCGCGGTCTTGCCCTGCTCCTGCGTACGTCCGCCCTTGTCCTGGCCCGGTACGGTCCCGCCGACGGCGCCGTTACCCTGCGACGACGGCGGAAGCTGCGAACCCGGATTGTTCGACGAAGGCGGCGGAGCCGAATTGGACGCGGGTGGCGGCTCGGACTTCTTTTCGGCTTCTTCGTAGTTCTGGCTCGACTGGCGGATCGACAGGATCGTGGCGTTCGGCGCGACCCCGCGGAAGCCGATGCTCGCGTCGGGCGGGTTGGCGGCGATGATGCCCGCCACCTCGGTGCCGTGGCCGTCACAGTCCTCGAGTCCAGGTGCCTTGCCGCCGCCGGGAGTCGCGACGTAGTCACCGCCCGATTCGACACGGCCTTCGAAGTACGGGTGCGCGGAGACGCCGGTGTCGATCACGGCGACCTTGATGCCCCCGCCGACCGATTTGGTGGCACCCCGCATGAGCTGGTGCACCTTCTCGATCTGCAGGTACTCCTGGCCCCAAGGCCGGTTCTTGATGTCGACCTGGTCGCCGCCGAGCTTGCTGCGCTGGACGCACTCGGTCTTCTTCTCGTAGGTCTTGTCCGGCTTCCCCGGGTCGTTCGGCTTCTTGGACTTGTCGACCGGGGGCGGGGTCGCGTAGTAGCCGCCGGCGTCCGGCGCGACGCTGCTTTGCTGCGCCCACGCGGGGAGAGCCACCGACGCCGGCGAGAGAACACCGATCCCGGCCGCCAGCAGCACCGTTCCGGTACGTCCGGCGAGGCCGAGGTGGCGGACGCGCGTCCCCCTGGACTTCCGCGCTACGGCCATCAGAACATCATCCGATCGGGTCGTCACTTGAAGTTGAGGTGGCGCAGCGTCGTGTAGAGATCCATGACGCCGAGCGCCAGCGGGAGCACCGTCGCGATGAAGACGGCCTCGAAGATCTCCACCGTCCGCCGCAGCGGCGGCGAGAAGCGCTGGTTCGGGAAGATCACGCCGACCACGAGCGCGGCGGCGCCGATCAGCAGCAGCGCGCCGAACACGAACAGGACGCGGTTCAGCGGGCTTGCCGACCACATCCAGCCGAGCAGGATGCCCGCGCCGGACACCATGCCGGTGGTCAGCAAGGCGATGGCCTGCGCGCCGTTCGCGTACGCCCGCGCCCTGAGGAGCAGGACCAGCGTGGCGATCACGCCGAGGATCGGGCCGAAGACCGTCGGCGAAGACGAGGCGATGATCGCGAACAGTGCCGTGGCCGCGCCGCAGCCGGTCAGCAGGCCGGTCATGTACTCGTGGGCGACCGCGGTGCGGCGTTCGATGGCGCGGTAGTCCGGGAATCCCGAGTCTTCCTTGAGCTCTTCGGCGCTGCCGGGAACGTGCGGCGTCGGCAGGGCCGCGAGCTTGATCGTCGCGCGCGGCAGGATCGAGATGCAGGCCAGCGAGAACGCGGTGGCACCGGCGGCGATCCCGGCGATCGGGGTGTCGATGAGCGTCGCGGCCAGGAACGTCAGCGCCGAGATCGTGGCCGTCGTCGCGGCCGCGATGAACGTGGTGATCCCGTGCCCGATGACGAGGATGCAGACCGCCGCCACGATGATCACGAGAGCGCTCGCGAGCAGCAGGTTCGCCCACACGGACAGCCCCGGCACGATGTAGAACCCGCTGACGAACGCCAGCGGAAGACCACCGGCGGCGGCGATCAGGACACCGGTCGCCTCCGCCTGGTAGGCCTTGGCCAGTGTCGCGCCGATCGCGACGCACGCGATCGCGCCGACACCGCCGGCGATCGCGGCGGCGAGCGCGTTGCCGCCGTACAAAGAGCCACTGGTGAAGAGCGCGAGGGCCGCGAAGAACAGTGCCAGGCCACCCGCGATGTGCCCGAAACGGCGTGCCGTCTCCTTGGTCCACGGACGGAAGCTGTCCGGGGACGACTCGGCGATCGCGTCGACGACGTCGTCGTACAGCGGGGGCGGTGGGTTCTCGTTGCGCTTGCGCAGCTGCAGCAGCTCGCCGTCGACCACGCCGAGGGACGCGAGGGTCCGGCTCGGGTCGAGCGGTGCGTCGCCGAGCTTCGCCAGCGCCCAGCCGCCGTGGCGGGCGCCGCCGTCCGGCGTCGCCTCCTTCGCCATCTCCAACAGCATGGGCAGCAGGTCCGCCACCGCGACGTCAGCCGGCAAAGCCACGTCGATCCGGGTGCGTGGTGCGACCACCGTCACCCTGCTGAATACCGTCGTGCCCGTTGCCACTGCCTTCCCCCTGCCCTGAGAGTCTGCTCCCGGGGGAACCTATACCGAACCCGGGTGCCCACATCATCGACTGTCGGAAAAAGACCGGCAAAAGTAGGAGAGGCGACCTCCGAGCCCCTCGGATCAGCTGCGGGCGCGTCGACTTTAGCGGGCTAATCGTGACGCGCCGGAGCCCTGGGCGCCTGAGTGAGCCCCGGCCGCCAGATCGCGATTAGGGGGCTAAACGCACGTCGGGCGTCTGGGCCGCCGGATCGCAGTTAGGCCGCTAAACGCACGTCGGCGGAGCCGGAGCCCTACACTCCCGACATGCGTACGGCCCCGGCCGGGGCCGTTCTCGGCGTTGTCCGGATTTCGTCGGTCACGTTCGATAGGTTGTCTCGCGCACCAGTACGCGCACCAACGGTGGCCGCCATCGTCGAGTTTGAAGAGGGGTCCTTCGATGAGCACGCTGCAGTTCAAGAAGTCACCGCGTCTGGCGGCGCCGCGGCCGCCGGGCGGCGAGGTGCATCTCGAACCGCCGCCTGAGGTGCCGCGCACCATCCCGGGCAACATCGTCATGAAGCTGCTTCCCGCGGTGATGATCGTCGCCTCCATCGGCATGATGATCTTCATGTTCACCACCGGTGGACGCAATCCCATGATGATGATGATGGGCGGCATGATGGTGCTCAGCACCGTCGGCATGATGGCAGGCGGCGCGGGCAAGGGCGGCGGCGCCAAAAAGGCCGAGATGGACGAGGACCGCAAGGACTACCTGCGCTACCTCGGCCAGATGCGCGACAGGGCCCGCGAGGCCATGGTCGACCAGCGCGCCGCTCTCGAATGGGTCCACCCCGACCCGCAGACCCTGTGGTCGTTGGCCGCGAGCCGCCGCATGTGGGAACGCCGTCAGAACGACCAGGACTTCCTCCACCTCCGCGTCGGCCGCAGCTCGCACCGCCTCGCGACGCGGCTGGTGCCGCCGCAGACCGGCCCGGTCGACGAGCTGGAGCCGATCGCCACGCTCGCCCTGCGCCGGTTCGTCCGCGCGCACTCGATCGTCCCGGACCTGCCGACCCAGATCACCCTCCGCGGGTTCGCCGCGGTGAGCATGCAGGGCGACCGCGGCCTCACCCGCGGCCTCACCCGGGCGATGCTCGCCCAGCTGGTCACCTTCCACAGCCCCGACGACGTCCTCATCGCGGTCGCCACGGCCGGCCGCGCCAAGGAGGAGTGGGAGTGGGCGAAATGGCTGCCGCACGCCCAGCATCCGGCGCTCGCCGACGGTATCGGCCAGCTGCGGATGATGGCGGGCTCCCTCGCGCAGATCGAGCAGTGGCTCGACGAGGAACTCCGTGACCGCCAGCGGTTCTCCCGTAACGCGACGCCCGCCCCGGACCAGCCGCACGTCGTCATCATCGTCGACGACGCCGAGGTCACCCGCGAGGAGCAGATCATCCTCGAAGAGGGTCTGGTCGGCGTCACCCTGATCGACCTTTCCGATTCCATCGGCAACCTCGCCGCCCGTCGTGGCCTGCGGCTGGTCGTCGAGGAAGATCGCCTCGGCGCGCGCAGCGCCGGCGGCGTCGAATGGTTCGGCCGTCCGGACACGCTCAGTGTGGTCGAGGCCGAAGCACTGGCCCGGCTTCTCGCCCCGTACCGCGTCGGCACCGCCGCGCAGGACGCCGCCGAGGAAGAGCCGCTGCTGTCCAACCCCGGTCTGCTGGAGCTGCTGGGCATCCCCGGCGACCCGATGACCTTCGACGTCCAGCAGGCCTGGCGGCCGCGTCCGGTGCGAGACCGCTACCGCGTCCCGTTCGGCGTCGGCGAGTACGGCCAGCCGGTCGAGCTGGACATCAAGGAAGCCGCGATGGAGGGCATGGGCCCGCACGGCCTGTGCATCGGGGCGACCGGTTCCGGTAAGTCGGAGTTCCTCCGCACCCTGGTGCTGGGCATGCTCGCCACGCACTCGTCGAGCACGCTGAACTTCGTCCTCGTCGACTTCAAGGGTGGTGCGACGTTCCTCGGTTTGGACGCCGCGCCGCACGTCTCCGCGGTCATCACCAACCTCGCGGACGAGGTCACCCTGGTCGACCGCATGAAGGACGCGCTGGCGGGCGAGATGAACAGGCGCCAGGAGGCGCTGAAGAACGGCGGTAACTTCAAGAACGTCTGGGAGTACGAGAAGGCCCGCGAGAACGGCGCCGACCTCGACCCGCTGCCCGCGCTCTTCATCGTCTGTGACGAGTTCTCCGAGCTGCTGGCCGCGAAGCCGGACTTCATCGATCTGTTCGTCGCCATCGGCCGTCTCGGCCGGTCGCTCCAGATGCACATGCTCCTCGCGTCGCAGCGGCTGGAAGAGGGCAAGCTGCGCGGTCTCGACTCGCACCTTTCCTACCGCATCGGTCTGAAGACCTTCTCCGCCGCGGAATCCCGCGCCGCGATCGGCGTGCCCGACGCGTTCGAGCTGCCGTCCGTGCCCGGTGGCGGTTACCTCAAGTACGACACCTCGACGCTGGTCCGCTTCAAGGCCTCCTATGTCTCGGGCCCGTACCGGCCCGCGGGCATCAAGGCCGCCGGCCCGGTCGCGACCGTGGTCCGCGCGGACAAGCGCCCGCAGCTGTTCGTCCCGGACTTCGTCGAACTGCCGAAGGAGCCGGAGCCGCAGCAGATCGAGGCCGCGCCGGTGGAAGAGGCCAAGTCGGAGGAGGCCGTCGAGCCCAGTGAGCTCGACGTGATCGTGTCCCGGCTGATTGGCCAAGGCCCGCCCGCGCACGAGGTCTGGCTGCCGCCGCTCAAGGAGCCGAACTCGCTCGACACCCTGCTGCCGAACCTGAACCCCACCGACGACCGCGGTCTTTCCCCGGTCGGGTTCTTCGGCAACGGACGGCTCCAGGTGCCGATGGGTATCGTCGACCGCCCGTACGAGCAGCGTCGTGACCTGCTGTGGGCCGACTTCTCCGGTGGCGCCGGGCACGGTGTGATCGTCGGCGGTCCGCAGTCGGGCAAGTCGACCATGCTCCGGACGCTGATCATGTCGATGGCGCTGACCCACACCCCCGAGGAAGCGCAGTTCTACGCGCTCGACCTCGGTGGCGGTACGTTGGCCGGTCTCCAGGGCCTGCCGCACGTCGGTGGCGTTGCCGTCGCCCGGCGCGAGCCGGACAAGGCCCGCCGGATCGTGGCCGAGCTGACCACCCTGCTCACCGAGCGGGAAGGCCGGTTCGGTGCGATGGGCATCGACTCGATGAACGAGTTCCGCAACCGCAAGCGGCGGGGCGAGATCAAGCCCGAGGAAGACGCCTTCGGTGACGCCTTCCTGATCGTCGACAACTGGAAGGCGCTGCGGGACGACTTCGACGAGCTGGAGACCTCGATCACCAAGCTCGCCACGCAGGGTCTTTCCTACGGTGTGCACGTCATCATCGCGGCGAACCGGTGGGCGGACATCCGGCCGGCGATCAAGGACATGATCGGTACCCGGTTCGAGCTCCGCCTCGGTGACCCGAGCGAGTCGGACATCGACCGCCGGGTCGCGGTGAACGTCCCGGCCGGACGCCCCGGCCGTGGTCTCACCAGGGACAAGCTCCACCTGCTGACCGGTCTTCCGCGGATCGACGGATCGAGCAACCCGGACGACGTCGCCGCCGGTGTCGCCGACGCGGTCGCGAAGATCAAGGCCGCGTGGAAGGGCCGCCCGGCGCCGCAGGTCCGCCTGCTGCCGGAGATGGTCACCTACGACGAGGTCCTGGCCATCGACACCAAGCGCAACACGAAGCTGGTGCCGATCGGCGTCAACGAGGAAGACCTTCAGCCGATCTACCTGGACTTCGCGGCCGATTCGCACTTCTACGCGTTCGCGGACGGCGAGTCGGGCAAGACGAACCTGCTGCGTCAGATCACCAGGGGCATCACCGAGCGGTACACGACGCAGGAAGCGGTCATCATCCTCGTCGACTACCGGCGCACGATGCTCGGCTTCATCGGCGGGGACCAGCTGCTCGGCTACGCGGTTTCCGCCGCGCAGCTGGAAAGCATGGTCAAGGACGTGCACGGGTCGATGACCCGGCGCCTCCCGGGCCCGGACGTCACGCAGGAACAGCTCAAGACCCGGTCCTGGTGGACCGGTCCGGAGCTGTTCGTCATCGTCGACGACTACGACCTGGTCGCCACACAGACGAGCAACCCGCTGAAGCCGCTCGCCGAGTTCCTCGCGCAGGCGAAGGACGTCGGTCTGCACATCGTCGTCGTGCGCCGCAGTGGTGGCGCGAGCCGGGCGATGTTCGACCCGATCCTCGGCAAGCTCAGGGAGATCGCGGCGCCCGGTATGGTCATGAACGGCTCGCGTGACGAAGGCAACCTCGTCGCCAACGTGAAGCCGAGCCAGATGCCGCCGGGCCGAGGAAACCTCGTGACCCGGAAGCACGGCAAGCAGCTCATGCAGGTCTCGTGGATCCAGCCGGACTGACCTCCCACGGAACCAGGTGAGGCAAGGGCCGGGCGTGGGGTGACGACGACGATCTGCGGGAGTGGCTTGTGACAGTGCGGGTAGCGGTGGACTTCGGGACATCGAGCACCTGCGTAGTCGCTTCGATCAACGGCCGCGAGCCGCAGGTCGTCGTGGTGGACGGGCAGCCCTTGATGTCGTCGGCGGTCTACGCCGCGCCGGACGGGACGTTGTTCGTCGGCCAGGAGGCGGAACGGCAGGCGGCGGTCGATCCGTCGCGCTACGAGCCGAATCCGAAGCGCCGGATCGACGAAGGCGACCTGCTGCTGGGCGACAACGTCCTGCGCGTGACCGACGTCGTCCGCGCCGTGCTGAAGCGCGCGGTGACCGAGGCGCGGCGGCTCGCCGGCGACGCCGAGGTCGAACTGCTCGTCCTGACCCACCCCGCCGATTGGGGCGCGACCCGCACCCGCCTGCTCCGGCAGGCGGCGGGCGGGCTCGCGCGCCAGGTCGCGCTCGTGCCGGAGCCGGTCGCCGCGGCGGTCTATCACGCGGCGACGTTCGCGCCGGCCGACCTCAATTCCGAGCGCACCGTCGAGTTCAGCGGCCGTCCGGGCGACGCGCTGGCGGTCCTCGACCTCGGCGGCGGCACCGTCGACGTCTCCGTGGTGCAGCGGATGCCCGGCAGCCCAGCGGATCGCAGTTCGCCCGCTAAACGCGCCGGGTTCCAGGTGCTGGCCACCCGGGGCGACCCGAGCTTCGGGGGAGCGGACGTCGATCAGGCGCTCCTGGAGCACGTGGGTTCGCTGGTGTCGTCGGCCGACCCGCCGGAGTGGCGGAAGCTCGTCGAGGGCCGCGAGCTCACGGATCGACGGCGGCGCCGGGTCCTGAGGCAGGACGTGCGCGGCGCGAAGGAGACGCTCTCGCGGCACGCGTACACCGACGTCCCGATGCCGCCGCCGTTCGCCGACGCGCATGTGACCCGGGAAGACCTGGAGCGGCTTATCGCGGGTCCGCTCGGCCGCGCGGTCGAGCTGACCGTGGCCGCGATCGGCGATTCCGGGCTGCGGCCGAAGCAGCTGACGGCGATCTTCCTCGTGGGCGGGTCGAGCCGGATCCCGATGGTGTCCCGGCTGGTGCACGAGCGGACCGGTGTCGTACCGACGACACTGGACCAGCCGGAGACCGTGGTCGCCCGAGGTGCCCTGCGTGCGGTGCTGATCGACCCGGACCGGACGGGTTCGCTCGCGGGCTCCGCGGTCTCCCGCGCCGGGGGCGGCCCCGCGCCCGCTCCGCCCGACCGGCGTCCCGAGGCCCCGCGCCCCCCGTTCCCGCCCGGCCCACCCCCGCAGAGCGCGTTTAGCCCGCTAAACGCGACGCGGCAGGGGCCGCCGTCGCCTCCGATGGGACAGCAGGGGATACCGGCACCGCCGCCGTGGCGGCCGGGTGAGCCCGCCAGGGAACCCAAGGCCGCCGAGAGCGGCGGGAAGAACAAGAAGCTGCCCTGGATCATCGCCGGGGCCGTGGTGGCCGTCGCGGCGGCCGTGGGAGGCATCCTCTTCGCGGTCAACAGCGGGGAGGCCGAGCCGGAGGGCCGCACCCTCGCCCAGTACGACTACCGCTTCATCGCGCCGCCGGACTGGACACAGACCGACGACCGCGTCGCCAAGCGTCAGGTGGTGATCCACCCCAGCGAATCCCTCACCGGCGACGATCTCGTGGTCGCCCAGGAGAACGTGATGGACTACGACGCGACGGCCGACAGACAGAAGCTCGTCGACGAACTCGCCGCGCTGGCGCGGCAGGAGCCGGACAAGTACAGCGGCTTCAACGGCTCCGCGCAGTACGCCGGGAAGACCGTCATCTACTACCGCGAGACCAAGCCGAGCGCACGCGTCGACTGGTACGTCGTCGTGCAGGGAAAGACTCGCGTCCACATCGGGTGCCAGTACGGCACCGGCTCGCCGCTCGAACAACGCGTGAGCGCGGCCTGCGAGCAGGTCGTCAAGACGATGGTGGTCATCAACTGAAGGGGGAGGCACATGCCACCGGAACCCGAGACCGCCGCCGAACACTTCGCGCGTACAGGGCGCGACGCGGTCACTTATGCGCGGCAGGTCGCCCGCACGGCCAAGGCGCGCTACGAACGCCGCCGGGGTGAGAACGCCGAACTGGCGAAGCAATTCGGCAAGGGACGGCTCGCGGGCGGCGAGACCGCGCCGACCCCCGCGGCCGTCCGGAACGCCGCGAAACGGTTCCGCGTGGGCGCCGGTCTTCCGGTCCCCGCATTGCCCTCGGCTGCGGAATTGGTTCCCCTTCGGCCGGAACCCGCGCCCAGACGGCCACGTGTGGGTGACGACGACGAGGACTTTTCGCAGTCGCGAATCATGAGCCGCGGCGATTGAACGGTCTGTGTGCATTAGCTAAATCGCGTGGTGAGAGCCATTTTCTCCGCGCGGAACGCGCCGCGCGCCCCATGTTTCCCCGTCCGGTTCCCGCCGGGAGCGTTAACGCAAGCAACTACTTGAAACCAACGAGCGACAAGAGGGAACCAGACGTGGCAGTGTCTCCGTCGTAGGTCCGTACCAAACGAACTTCACCAAGTACGGATAACCACGAACGAAGGGGGTAGCTCCCATGGCTGGCGGATTTACCGGGACAGTTGAGCAGTTCACCCAGGCTGAGAAGCGCGTGACCGAGGTTCGCGTTTCGATGGACCAGAACCTGAGCAAGCTTCGCGACAACATCGAGTCCACCCGCGCGGGCTGGACCGGTGACGCTTCGATCGCGTTCAACAACGTGATGAAGCGCTTCGATGAAGCGGGCCGTGGGCTCAACCAGGCCCTCCAGAACATCGGTGACCTGCTCGAGCAGGCCGGTTCGAAGTACAACGCGACCGAGCAGCAGCAGCAGGAGCTCATCAAGTCGGTCAACCAGGGCTTCGGCGTCCTCGGCTGATTCGGCTACACCACACCAAAATCAAGACCTTTTCTGATAACTGGAGGAACCCATGGGCGAGATGAAGGTCGATTACGCCACGATCCACGCGGCGGCCGACGACTGCAAGAACACCGGTGGCGAGCTGGAGGCCCTCTTCGGGCAGCTGAAGAGCGACCTGTCCCCGCTGGTCAACACCTGGGACGGTGACGCGAAGACCGCGTACATGGCCGCTCAGCAGGAGTGGGACAACAAGTTCGAGGAGCTCAAGCAGCTGCTCGCGCAGGTCGCCGGCGTGCTGCCGCAGCTGGCCGACGGTTACCAGGCCACGGAACAGGGCGTCACCGGCCTGTTCTGAGTCTTCCGGCTCCGAACGAGCAACGGCGGGCAGGCATCTTCGGATGCCGAGCCCGCCGTTTCGTTTGTGTCAAAGGAAAAGCCGCGACGGTGATCGTCGCGGCTTTTCTTGTCCTGTCCGCGGTCAGTGCGGTGCGCCGACCTCGAATTCCGGGCTGGTGTTCAGCACCCGGACGGTGACCTTCTTCTGCTGCCCCGAAAGATCGATCGAGCAGTCGAACGTGGTGCCGTTCTCCACCGGCTGGCCGGAAGGACAGGACACGTTCTTCACGTCCGGCTCCCCGTAGTGCTCGTTGAGCACGCGGACGACACCGTCCTGGACCGACTTCTGGTCGAGTGTGTCGCCCGAGAACGCGCCGAGCAGCCAAGCGCCGACGCCGCCCGCGATCACGACGGCCGCCGCGATCCCGCCGATCAGCAAGGTCTTCTTGGAAGCCTTGGGTTTCTGCGTCTCCGTCCCGAAAGCGCCGAGACCGCCGTATTGCGAAGACTGCGCGGGCTGGAACCCTCCGCCGTACTGTCCCTGCGGGGGAGTGCCCGGAACCTGTTGCTGTGCCTGCCAATCCTGCTGCTGCGGTGCGGGCTGCTGTTGCTGTTGTTGCTGCTGCCACGCCGTCCCTGGCGCGGGAGTGCCGGTTTGCTGCCAGGGCCCGGAAAAAGAGCCGGTGACGCCGGGCTGCTGCTGCCACTGTCCCGTGTAGGAACCAGTGGTCGCCGCGTTCGGGTCGTTCTGCTGCCACTGCCCGGCATGCGGTCCGGTGGCCTGGCCTTCCTGCTGCCAGCCCTGCTGCTGGTTCGCGGGATTCGCGGGCGGCTGCCACCACTGCTGCGGCTGCTGTTCGGGGGGCTGGCTCATCGGTGGTCACCTCGGGACTTCGGGAACTTCACGGCGTCGGGACGAAAGCGGGCCATGCCTCAGACGCCCTTCAACTCGCTGAAGCGGCGGTTGAAGTCGTCCTTGGCCGCCTTGTCCGGCAGCACGGTGATCTGCGAGGCGTCGGGCAGCTTGGGCAGGTCCTGCGCGCTCGCCTTGCCGGTGAAGCGGAAGTCGTAACGCAGCTCGATCTTGTGCCCGCCGCCCTCGATCTTGGCGTCCATCACGATCTGGTTCAGCGTCCCGTCCGAGTTGAGGGAGACGGTGGTGTGCACCGGGGCCTTCTTCATCTCGGCCGTGACCGCACCGCTGATCGACGCCGGCAGGATCTCCACCCGCCGCTCCATGAACTTCCCGAACGGGACGTCGGCGGTCAGCTCGATCCGGTTCTCCGGAAGGCTTTTGGCGCCCTTCACAATCTTCTTGTCCGCGTTGTACGACACGGCGATCGCGTCGGCCATCTTGCAGGCGGTGATGATCCCGACCCAGGCGCACGGGATCGCCAGCCCGGCCTCCGACTTCGGCATCGAGACCCACGGCGTCGGGGCGAGGCTCTTGTAGACGGGGCCGAGGTACACGTACTCGACGGTCCCCTCGGCCGGCGTGTACCAGTCGATGCTGTCGTCCGGGTTCTTCTGCGAGCGCTGACGGCTGACCCTGCCTTCCGGCGAACCGGTGCGGGCCGAGGAGATCGTGCTGCGGATGTACTTCTCGTCGAACCGGAAGTAGGCACCCGACTCGCTGGTGACGTCGCGCTGCTGGCCGATGGTGTCCTGGAGCTTGTTCATCGCCGTCTCGAACTTCGTGCCGACGTAGGTCGCCGCGTCGTCGCCCTTCGGCACGGCGGTGCCCGCCCGCCCCTGGCCGCAGGCGGTGGTGAGCGCCAGCACGGCGCTCAGCACGCACAAGATGGTCGTTGGACGTTTGTTCATCGCCGTTCCCCTGATCGAGTCCCCCGCGCGCGGTGCGCGTCCGGATCGTCTCATCCTCTCCCGCGAAGGACGATGCCGTGGGCGGTTCCGCCACACCGGCGGGGTACAGTTGCGGGGCGCCCGCCGGGCGCCGGTCCTAGTATGGGACCCCGGACCGACCCCCGCTTCGCAGTAGGGTCGGGCGTGGGGGTATCTTCATATGTCGTTGTGCGCTGCGGCGCGTAAGCGCTAGGCCCGCACAGAACCCACACGCAATGTTGACGACGAGGTAGACCCTTGCCCACGTACAGCCCCAAGCCCGGCGACGTCACTCGTGCCTGGCACGTGATCGACGCCGAGGATGTCGTGCTCGGCCGGCTCGCGACCGAGGTCGCCACGCTGCTGCGCGGCAAGCACAAGCCGACCTACGCCCCGCACGTGGACACCGGTGACTTCGTCATCATCGTCAACGCCGAGAAGGTGGCGCTCACCGGTAACAAGCGCGAGCAGAAGTTCGCGTACCGGCACAGCGGTTACCCCGGTGGTCTGCGTAAGCGCTCCTTCGGCGAACTGCTCGACACCAAGCCCGAGCACCTGCTCGAGAAGGTCGTCAAGGGCATGCTCCCGAAGAACAAGCTCGGCCGCGCCCAGGCGAAGAAGCTCAAGGTCTACGCCGGTGCCGAGCACCCGCACGCCGCGCAGCAGCCGCAGGCGCGCGAGATCACCAAGATCGCGCAGGTCGCGCAGTGAGTGAGGAACAGTCTGTGACCAGCACCGAGACCGAGGCCGTCGAGGCTGTCGCGACCACGGAGACCGCTCCGGTCGGCGACGCCGTCGCGACCAGCGAGACCCCCGCCGCCCCGCGCCCGTCGCGTGCCGCCGGTGGCAACGCCCAGACCGTCGGCCGTCGTAAGGAAGCCGTCGTCCGGGTGCGCGTCGTTCCCGGTACCGGTGAGTTCAAGCTCAACGGCCGCACGCTCGAAGAGTACTTCCCGAACAAGGTGCACCAGCAGCTCATCCGTGAGCCGCTGGTGACGGTCGACAAGCCCGACTCGTTCGACATCTTCGCCAACCTGCACGGTGGCGGGATCTCGGGCCAGGCCGGCGCGCTCCGCCTCGCGATCGCCCGTGCGCTCGTCGAGGTCGACGCCGACGACCGCCCGGCCCTGAAGAAGGCCGGCTTCCTGACCCGTGACGCCCGCGCCACGGAGCGGAAGAAGTACGGCCTCAAGAAGGCCCGTAAGGCTCCGCAGTACAGCAAGCGCTGATCGCGCCTCTGGCGCAACCCGCGGAAGCGCCCATCCGTCTCTCGGATGGGCGCTTCCGTGTTTCCGGGGTCCCTCGGTCCCCGCTCGCCCCCAGCCCCACCCGTCACACCCGCCCCATACGCCCCACCCGTGTCACGTTTAGCCCGCTAAAGTCGCGCGCGTCGCGATTAGCCCGCTAAAGGCGAGACGGGGGCGCGGGCGGGCGGGCAGGGGGACTGGCTAGGTTGTCGTGGTGGTTTTTCAAGGAGGTCGACAGATGGCACGTCTATTCGGTACCGACGGCGTACGTGGCCTCGCCAACGAGGAGCTGACCCCGGAGCTGGCGCTCTCGCTCGCCGCCAGCGCCGCCCGCGTCCTCGCCGCCCACGACCGTTCGCACCGCCCGGTCGCGGTCGTCGGCCGTGACCCGCGCGCCAGCGGCGAGATGCTCGAGGCCGCCGTCGTGGCGGGCCTCACGTCTGCGGGCGCCGACGTGCTCCGCCTCGGCGTCCTCCCGACGCCCGCCGTCGCCTACCTGGTGGGCGCGCTCGAAGCGGATCTCGGCGTGATGATCTCCGCCTCCCACAACCCCATGCCCGACAACGGCATCAAGCTCTTCGCGGCGGGTGGCCACAAGCTGCCCGACGGGATCGAGGACGAGATCGAAGCCGGTCTCGCCGCTCCCGTCACCCGCCCGACCGGTATCGGCGTCGGCAGGGTGAAGGACGTCCCCGACGCGGGTGACCGCTACGTCGAGCACTTGCTGTCGGCCACCCCGCACCCCCTCGCGGGCCTGCGCGTCGTCGTCGACTGCGCGAACGGCGCCTCCTCCTTCGCCGCTCCCGAGGTTTACCGCAAGGCCGGCGCCGAGGTCATCGCCATCCACGCCGACCCGGACGGCGTGAACATCAACGAGCACTGTGGGTCGAATCACCCGGAAGCGTTGCGCGCCGCCGTCGTCGAGCACGGCGCCGACCTCGGGATCGCGCACGACGGTGACGCCGACCGCTGTGTCGCCGTCGACGCCGCCGGTGAGCTCGTCGACGGCGACCAGATCATGGCCGTCCTCGCGCTCGCCCTCGCCGAGACCGGCGAGCTGACCAAGAACACCCTGGTCGCGACCGTGATGAGCAACCTCGGGCTCCACCTGGCGATGCGCGCGCACGACATCAACCTCGTCACCACCGCCGTCGGCGACCGCTACGTCCTCGAGGAGCTCCGCGCGAGCGGGTTCGCGCTCGGCGGCGAGCAGTCGGGCCACGTCGTCCTTCCCGCCTACGCGACCACCGGCGACGGCCTCCTCACCGCGCTGCGTGTGATGAGCCGCATGGCGTCGACCGGCAAGTCGCTCGCCGAGCTCGCCGCGGTCATGAACCGCCTGCCGCAGGTGCTGGTGAACGTGCCGGTGGCGGACAAGGCGGCGGTCGCCGTCTCGGCCGCGGTCCGCGACGCCGTCGGCGCCGTCGAGGCCGAACTCGGCGAGGAAGGCCGTGTCCTGCTGCGCCCGTCGGGCACCGAGCAGCTGGTCCGGGTCATGGTCGAGGCTCCCGCGCACGACACCGCACAGGCGGCCGCCGACCGGCTCGCGGGAGTCGTCTCCTCCGCCTCGTAACCCCTCTCACGATCTCTCCAAGTCGCTGCGCCGGTGTTACCGGCCCGGTACATTCCGTGTGCGGATACCTAGGGGAGGGTGACGGTGGCCGGTAAAGGGCACAAGGTCGATCCAGCGCAGCTGAACGAGGCAGCCAAGGTCCTGCAGGACCTGCCCAAGCAGGCCTGCGAAGGGCCGATCGGAGCGGTCGAGCAGATCAACCTGAGCGCGGCGAGTTTCGGCCCGGCGCACGGGGACTGCTTCAGCGGGTACTCCGCGAGCATCCAGCGCCTGGCGAAGTGCGCGCGCAGTTATCTCGCGGCTTCGGACGAGTTCGGCCGCAAGCTCGCGGCGTCCAAGGACCTCTACCAGTCCAATGAGGACTCCAACGCCGCCGAGATGAGGAAGCACTGATGCCTCTCGCGGACGTCGGTGGCGACACCGGGCACGACATTCCCAGCCGGGCCGAAGTCGAGAAGATCCTCAACGACCCGAACATCGATCGCGACACCAAACGCGAGCTCGCCCTCAACTACATCGACTACATCGAGGACGAGACGCCGGAAAGCTGCGGGTTCGCCAGCGAAGCCGAGCGGAACGGCTTCCGGGACCACATCAAGTCGATGAACGGTGACTGGATCACCGAGGGCGACCTCAACGTCAATGACGGTTCCCTGGTAGAGGTCCAGGCGGCTTACAAGACCGCGCACGAGAAGTACGACGCGAACCAGGCCGCGGGGCGGCAGGGTGATCGCGACGCGCTGAACCGGGACGCGGCGAAGACCCAGGAGATCGCCGGGCGCGCCACTGAGACCGACCCGGGCTGCGCGAATTCGAACGACATCATGGTCCCAGGCCTGTCGGGGTTCAAGGTCTACGAGATCTTCCACCCGCTCTACGTCCGCGCGCTGGGCCTGGCGGGCGGCGGAGCGGCGGTTTCCCTCAGCGAGCTTCAGCGGCTGTACCACGAGCAGGACAACATCCCGTTCAACCTCTTCAAGACGAGCGCGGAGGAGCTGACCGCGGTCGGCACGGCCGTCACCGGGTCCGCGCAGGACGTCTCCGGAAAGCTGGGGAATTCGCTCGGCACCTGGGAAGGCGCCGCGGCCGAGCAGGCAAGGGCCTACCAGAAAGCTTATTCGGACAAGACCGGCCAGGTCGCCGAAGCCTTCAAGGCCGCGGGTGACGGACTGCTGCGGACCACCGCCTCGGTGGGCAAGTTCTGCCGCGAGAAGGTCGAGTGGCTGCAGAAGTGGTACACCGACAACATCGACGGTGCGACGGCGCAGGACATCGAGCGGATCATCCGCATCGCCGACGGCTCGTGTAGCCAGAACGACATCATCCACTGCATCAAATTCCTGAGTATCGAAGCCAAGGACGCGTTCAACGACGACGCCGGCGACATCGACCAGAGCACCATCGACGAGGTCCTCAAACCTCAGGCGGTGGCCTGGTTGAAGAACGTCTTCCTCGGCTGGTTCGGCAAGCACATCGAGAACTTCCAGCTGGTGTGCAAGAACACGCGCGACGCGATCAACGGCGCGTGGAAGGCGTACTTCGATTCGCTCGGTCAGGTGGTCGAGAATCCGTTCGCGGATCTGGGCAAGACCCCGGAAACCGGCGGCGAGAAGCCCGTCGAAAAGCCGGTCGAGAAGGGCGGTGGCGGCCCGCCCGCCAGTGGTGGCGGCGGCCCGTCGCCCGGTGCTGGTGGCGGCCCCGGGCGCATGACGCCGAGCAACACCGTGCTCCCGGAGCCGGAAAAGCCCGAAGTTCCGGGCCAGGAGAAGAACCCGGTCACGGACAAGCCGCTCGACGTCGACCCGGCCACCGGCCAGCCGTATCCGATCGATCCCCGCACGGGTGAGGCGATCAAGGACACCGTGCGACCGGAGCCGGTGACGGTCGAGCAGGGCGACCGCAAGATCTCCATGGCCGAGCCCGGCGCCGACGGGAAGATGGGCATCTCCGTCCAGGACGGCACCGGCCAGGCCAAGGACTACGACCTCGACTTCGGCGATGGCAAGGCCACCCCGGACGCGGCGGGCGGACCCGCGCCCCGGGACGGCGCCGAACAGCTTCCACCGGCGACTCCGGGCCCCGACGGCAAGATCCACATCGAGGACGGCGGCCTCAAGATCACCGCGGAACGGCCGAATGGTCCCGACGGGCCGACGCTGGTGACCGTCGACGACGGTTCGGGACAGCCGTCGAAGTACACCTTGGGCGACGACGAATCCGCGGGTGGCCGTCACACGAGCCCGGACGCCACGCCGCAGTCGGGCGGAAGGCACGCCGCGGCGCAGCCTGTGGAAGAGCAGGCTGTTCGCTCGCATGACGGCACGTCCGGTGGGGTCGGCGGCGGAGCACCCGCGCCCGGTCAGCAGGCCGAGCCGGTGACGGCGGCAGGAGACGGTGATTCCGAATCGACGACGGCCCAGTCGCTGAGCGACCCGTTCGAGGGTGAGGACAACGGTCTCGGTGCCACGTCGGATCCGGCCGGAACCGGTGGCGGCGGGTCCGCTCCCTCGACGTCGTCCGGGCTCGGTTCCGCTCCGGGAGGGGGCGCCCAGGATCCGGCCGCGGCCGGTGCGGGGATGATGGGCGGCATGGGCATGATGGGCGGTGGCGCGGCCGGAGGCGGGCAAGGGGCCGGTGAGGACCAGCAGCGCACGTCCAGCGGATACCGGGTCGACGGCGGCCTGTTCGACACCGCGACGGCGACGGGCAGCCGGATCAGCGGCTCGCTCGACGACGACGGCGTCATCGGCTTCCGCTAGGGGGAGGGGTCAGTGAATCCTGAGGAGGATCTCGCCAGACTCCGGCACAAGCTGGCCGGGCTGGAGCGCGAGAACGGCGACCGGATGTACCTGGTCGACAATCGGGCGGCCAAGGCGATCGAGGAGAGCCGGACCGCGGGCGACAAGCTCAAGCAGGAGACGGGCGCGGCGCTCGCGGCCCGAAGCGAGCAGAAGCGGCGCGCGGAGGCCGCGGGCGGCTGGGAGACCGAGGCGACGCTCAGCGAGAAGGTCGAGGACGACGGCGACTTCGGGTTCGAGGAGGACGAAGCCGAGAACGAGCGCCGAGCCGGGTATCGGACGGCCGAGGAGCCGCCGATCGCGTACCGGCCGCCTGCTCCGTCCGCTCCTGCGCCGCCACAGCCCCCGCCGCCTCCGCCGCCTGTGCCGGAGGAGCGTCCGGCCGGGCGGCACCGGCGGGCGGCCGCCGCGCGGGGTGACGACGACGATTTCGCCGACACCGACTGGCTGGCGACCTGAGCGGTCAGGTCCGCAGCGCGACGATGGCCCGCTCGACGCCGTGGAAGACGGCGTGCGGCTTGTACCGGACCTCCTCGGCGACGTGGTCGGGAGTCAGGATCTCGGCGAGGGCGCGAAGCGCGGCTTCGCCCTCGGCGATTGCGACTCGCGAGCCGGGGCAGGTGTGCTTGCCGAGGCCGAAGGCGAGTTCGGCGTCGGGGCCCAGCGGGATGGCCAGTTTGTCTCCGGTCGTGAAGTCCTTGCCCGCCAAGGAGAACGGCGCGGTCACGCGGCGGGCGGCGAAGCGGGTGGGGGCGATTTCGTGGATCAGCCCGCGTACGTCGTCGAGGACGTCTGGACGGCGTAGGAGTTCGAGACCGGCGAGGGCGAGGAAGTTCATGGAGTTCTCGTACGCCGCGTGGGCGAGCATCACCGGCGTGATCATCAGCTCGTCTTCGGTGATCCGGCCCGCTTCGTGTGCTTCGCGGAGCAGCGCCAGCCCGCCGCCTTCGACGGCCGTCGCCTTGAGGAAGAACATCGCGACCCTGAGCGCGGCGGTGTCGGCCCCGGCGGGCCCGCCCGACCAGACGTCCAGATTCGCGGCGGTCTCCGAAAGGTTCGTCAGCAGTTTCCCGCCGAGCGGCTCGACCGTGCCCAGCACCGCCTCCGTCACCCTGGCCGCCACCGGCCTGGCGAAGTCGGCGACCAGGTCGAAGCGCGCACTCGACTTTAGCGGGCTAATCGCGACGCGGAGGTCTGTGAGCAGGGCGTTCGGCAGGGGCTCGACCAGGGCGATGACCTCCTTGACGACCGCGCGGAGCCGCCGGTGGTCTGCGCCGTCCATCAGCAGGAGGTTCGGCGTCTCGGCCGCGGCGCCGCCCGGGTTCGAGCTGAGCTCGCGGTCGCGCAGGGCCTTGACACGATCCGCCGGATCGTCCAGCACGAAGAAGTCGTCCACGTTCGTATGATGCCCATGCGCGGCCGGAGGATGTGCCAGTGTCACCAGAAGTGCCCGAGGAAGTGTTGCGGACGCCGCTCGTGCTCCGCCTGCTCGAACGCGCCGACGTCGATCGGCCGGCGTACACGCACCTCGACTGCTCGAACCGGCACGAGCCCGTCGAAGACACGCTGACCTGGGCCGAACTGCTCGTACACGTCCGAGCTGTCGCGGCGAAGCTGCGTGAGGTGATCCAGCCGGGAGACCGCGTCGCGATCACGGCGCGGCAAGACCTCTCCTACGTCGTCGCCTTCTTCGGCGCGCTGTACGCAGGGGCTGTCGCGGTGCCACTGTCCGCGCCGGACGTCCGCGCCCACCGCGAGCGGCTCGTCGGGGTCCTGAACGACTGCGACGCCGACATCTGGCTCACGTCGGATTCCTTGGTCGAGCGGTTGACCGAGTTCGCCGGGGCCGAGCCGGTGCCGGCGCCCCGCGAGATCATCGCCGTCGACACCCTGCCGCTGGACCCGGCCGACCAGTCGCCGCCGTCGCCGGTCGCGCCCGAAGACCCCGCCTACCTGCAGTACACCTCCGGCACGACGCGATCACCAGCGGGCGTGATCATCACGCATCGGGCGTTGTCGGCCGCCTGCTGGCAGATCTGCGACGCCTACGACGTCGACGAGCGCACCACGTGCGTCGGCTGGATCCCGTTCTTCCACGACATGGGGCTGGCGCAGTTGCTCGCCGGGACGATGCACTCCGGCGGCCGGACGGTGTTCATCGCGCCGCTGGAGTTCATCCGGCGCCCGGAGCGCTGGCTGCTGCTGATGTCGTCGTATCCGAACACGCTCACCGCGGCCCCGAACTTCGCATACGACCTGGTGACCGAGGCCGTGCCCGAGTCGAAGCGCGCCGAGTACGACCTGTCGACGGTGTCGATCGCGCTCAGCGGCAGTGAACCGGTCCGGGCGGCGACCGTCCGGGAGTTCCTCGCCGCTTATGAACCCCACGGCTTCCCGAGGGGTGCGTTCCGGCCGTCCTACGGTCTGGCCGAGGCCACGGTCTACGTCGCCAGCGGCGATTCCGGCGGCCCGGTGGTGACCGAAGTGGACGGCCGGGAAATCGTCGAGATCGGCCGGCCCAGGGGGCAGCGGGTCCGCGTCGTGCCCCCGCCGGATCGCGTTTTGCCCGCTAAAGTCGACATGGGCGAGATCTGGGTCAAGGGGCCCAACGTGGCCGCCGGGTACTGGCGCCGTCCGGAGTCGACCGCCGAGGTGTTCGGCGCCGAACTCGACGGCGAAGGCGGCTGGCTCCGCACCGGCGACCTCGGCATGATCCGCGACGGCAGGCTGTCGGTGACCGGCCGGATCAAGGATCTGATCATCATCGACGGCCGCAATCACAGCCCCCACGACATCGAGGAGACGGTCGCCGCCGCGCACCCACTCCTCGGGCCCGAACGAGTCGCCGCGTTCTCGGTCGACGGCGATGAGGGCGAGGGTGTCGTCGTGGTCGCCGAGCGCGCTCGGAAGGCCCCGGACTTCGACGAAGCCGAGATCGCGCGGGCCGCCACCCGCGCCGTCGCCGAGCGGCACGACGTGCGGCTTCGCGCCTTCTTCCTGGTCAAACCCGGCGGACTGCCGAGGACCTCCAGCGGCAAGGTCGCGCGTTCCGCGGCCAGAACGCGGTACTGGACCGCGGATGGGACAGAATTCCCCCATGGCAGCTGACGCGAGCGAGTACGTCGACGAGATCAAGGCCCTCGTCTGCGAGACCTTCGACGTCGATCCGGACACCATCGACGAGAACACGCCCTTCGCCGAGATGGGTGTCGACTCCCGGCGCAGGGTCCGGCTCCTGGCGACGGTCGAGGTGGAGTTCGGCATCGACATCGATCTCGACGAGCTGGATCGCCTGGTCGACATCCGCGGCGCGGCCACCGTGCTCGCCGAAGCCATCGAAGCGGGCGCGAAACCGCGAAAACGCGGTCTACCAGGCTTCTTGCGCCGAAATCGTTTGAGTTAGCAAAGGTGTGAATGTCCCTGCGGTCCGGATGACCGGTGGGTACATTCTGTGTGCATATGCGATGGCACCTGATGCCGCCGGCGTGCGTCGTAGGTAGGACAACGAGGCGGATACAGCGGGACGAAGGGGGCACCGGTCATGCCGGACGGGGGCTACAAAGCCGATTCAGAGGCGATGCTCACGGCGTCGACGTCGTTGGAGCGCGCAGCTGAGAACACGACGTCCGAGGCGGGGAAGGTGGGGCCGACGCAGGTCCAGCCCGCCGACTTCGGCCGGGTCCACAAGGACTACCAAAAGGGCTACGCCACCGGGATTCTCGCCATTTCCGACGCGATGAAGGGGTACGCGGGCCAGCTCACCCAGCTCGCCGGCGGGGTCAGCACCGCGTCGACCCGCTACACCTCATCCGACCAGGCGAACGCCGCGGCTGCCAACAAGGCGGGGACGCAATGAGCAAGTACACGTGGGAGCAGAAGAAAGCCCTCCTCGACGACCCGTACATCACACAGGGCACGAAGGACAAGCTGCTCTTCGGCGGGGACGAGGCCTACGAGAAGGCCATCGCCGAGCGTGACGCCAACGCGGCGGCGGACAAGAAGCAGGCGGCCGCCACGAAACAGGCCGACAAGGATCTCGACTCCATGTCCCGGCCCGCCGCGGGTGGTTCCACCACCAAATCCGACCAGGTGCTCGACCTCGGGAAGCCGGCGCTGGACTTCTTCTCCGACTGGGCCGAGCAGGTCTGGAACAAGATGCCGGACAAGCCTTACGAGATCAGCTACAAGACCGACATCTGGGACCGGTTCCACGAGAACCGGGAGATCAACTTCCAGAAGATGTTCGACGAGGTCGAAGATCTCGGCGACGCGAAGAAAGCCGTCGAGCAGACCCAGAAGGACGCGTCGGCGGCGCTGACCACGCTCTTCCACGACTGGAAGGGCAAGGGCGCGACGGCCGCGAAGGTCAAGTACGAGCAGCGGATCCAGCCCGACGCGAAAGAACTCATCGCGCAGATGGACGGCGCCATCAAGCTGGTGCCCTCGACCATCGACAAGATCTACAGCGCGCTCAAGCTGAAGGTCGACGAAACACTGAAGCTGCGTGTCGACAAGGTCGCCACCGCGCCGCTGTTCACGGCGAAACAGGTCGTCGAGATCGCGAACGGCAAGGTCGACTCCAAAGAAAAGCTCATGGACGTCGCGTACTGGCTCGACTCCGCGTGTCCGGGCAACAACCTCGCCGAACGGCTGCGTGACGACGACTGCAAGCTGAACGACGAGAACAAGGACTACGCGATCGGGGCCGCGAAGCAGTGGCTGAAGGGCTCGTTCGCCACCGAGTTCGGTGAGCGTTTCGAGAACTTCAAGAAGCTCTGCAAGAACGCGACCGAGACCATCAACACGCAGTATCACGAGCTGTCGCGGTTCATGGAGGACTACACGAACCCGTTCCCCGCGCCCGGGTCGGGGAAGTCGACGCCGCCGGACGACGGTAAGGGCAACGGCAACGACGGTGGGAACAACGGTGGCGGGAACACCGGCGGCGGTACGGGCGGCGGAACCGGTGGTGGAAGCGGGAGCGGCGGTGGCGCCAGCACGCCGCCCGCCGCGTCGGTCCCCGAGACGCCGAAGCCGGAGGACAAGCCCGCCGAGGGCATGAACCCGGTCACCGGCAAGCCGCTCGAGCTGGACCCCGAGACCGGCAAGCCGTACCCGATCGACCCGGCGACGGGCGAGGCGATCAAGGACGGCATCGACGGTCAGGACACCATGACCGTCCAAAAGGGCGACAACAAGATCGAGATGACCGAGCCGGATAAAGACGGCAAAATGGACATCAAGGTCGACGACGGCAAGGGTAACGAGAAGGACTACAAGCTCGACTTCGACGACCCGAAGAGCGAAGAGGGCAAGGACGGCAAGCCCGGCGAAGAGGGCAAGGACGGCGAGTTCGGGCCGAAGGGCACGGTCAAGGAGGGCGAGCCCGGTCCCGACGGCGTCTACCGGCCCGGCCCGGACGGCAAGATCCACATCCAGGACGGCAACCTCAAGATCACCGCCGAGCAGCCGCAGGGACCGAACGGCCCGACCGTGGTGACCGTCGACGACGGCAAGGGCGAGCCGACCACCTACACCCTCGACGAAAAGGGTGAGAAGAAGGAACTCAAGCCCGGCGACACCCTCGAGACCGACGACATCAAGAACGGCCTCGACGACCGGAACCCCGGCAACCCGCAGCCCGGCAAGATCGAAGAAGTTCGTCCCATGCCCGCCCCGGCTGACGGCCTCGCCCCTCCCGGTGGCGGTGGTGGTGGCTTCAGCGCGCCTGGCGGAGTCGAGGTCGGTGTCGGCGCCGAAGGGACCGCTTCGGTGTCCGCGGGGGCCGAAGCCGGCGCGGGCGGCGCATCGGGTTCCAGCGGCGATGGCACCGTGCCGACCGCGGGCGGCGGCGGCAGCTTCGAAGGCGCGATCGGCAACCCTCTCGAAGGTGGTTCGTCGGGGTCGCTGAACGAAGCCGGTTCACTCGAAGCGGGCATGCAGTCCGGAGGCGGCGCGCAGCCGGCCGGGACCGAGGGCGGTCTCGGGATGGCTCCCGGCGGGATGGACCCGGCGCCCGCGAACGCCGGTGCCGCGAGCTCGTCCGCCGGAATGGGCGGCATGATGGGTGGAATGGGTGCCATGGGCGGCGCGGCCGGTGGTGGCGGGGGTGACACGCAGCGCGGGTCGAGCCAGTACCGCGTCGAGGGTGGCATTTTCGAGACCAGTGGCGCGGGCGGCCGGATCAGCGGCTCGCTCGACGACGAGGGTGGCGACCGTTCGATCAGTTACGAGCGATGATCGGTAGCCGGGGAACGAGGGAGGACCGATGAGCGCTGTTGACCGGCTGGCGGCCGCCATGTCCAGGCAGGACGCCGCCATCACGGAGCAGTTGGAGCAGCGCGGGCTGCGGGAGCGGCATCTCGCCGACGCCAAGGCCCAGGCGGCGGAGACCATGCAGAAGGACGCCGCCATCCACGACAAGTACGCCGCGCACATGCAGGAGCTGGGGAAGCGGAGCAAGGAGGCGGGCGGCTGGCTGACCGGCAAGACGACCGCCGACCGCAGCCACACGATCGGCTTCGACATCGAGGACGACGACAAGCCGGACGCCCGGTTCGCCGAGTTCGGTGCCCGTGCCGACGTGTCGCGGCCGGTGCCGCCTCCGCCGCCGCTCCCGGTCGCGCCGGGGGTGCCCGGAATGCCGGCGACGGTGGACGTCCCACCCGCGGCGCCCACGCCCGCTCCCAGTGCCGCGGCGCCCGAAGAGCCTGGCACACCCGCGCGTCGCCGCGGTCGTCACGCCCGTGACGACAAGGGATTCGACGACGACGATTTCTCGAACAACTCGTGGATGGTCGACTGACCGGCTTCACCCCGGATCGCGTTTAGCGGGCTAAACGCGATCCGGGCGTCAGGCGGCGGGTTCGTCCTGGAGCTCGATGGGGGCGCGTTTGACGTCGGCGTCCAGCAGAGGCTGGTACTTCGTCGTCCCCGTCAGGTGAGTGAGAAAGAACGCGGTGAACAGCGCCCGCGTGAGCTGTTGGGTCCCGCGGTGCGGCTTCCCGTGCAGCAACAGCTGGCTCCAGTGCCTGCCCTCGGTGACGCCGAGGTGCGACGACTTCCCGAGCTTCCGAAGCTGCACTGGTCCGCCCCACGCGTCCGCGATCGCCTCGGCATGTCCGACGGGTGGCGCGACCAGGTCTTCGCCCGCCGCGAGGTGCAGGCCGGGCGCGGTCACCGACCGGGCCGACACGGTCGCCGGCGGCAGCGTCTGCGCGGGGGTGATGGTCGCGACCGCGCGGATCTCGGGCCGCTCGTCGTTGTCGGCGGCCTGCGCGGCGGCCAGTACCGCCGAACCGCCGCCGGTCGAATGCCCGGCGAGGCCGAGTTTCGACGGGTCGACGCTGATGCCGTCCGGTCCGAGGCGGACCGTCGTGATCAAGTCGAGTGTCGTGAGCAGGTCACCTGCCAGCAGCCGGTGCGAAGGCAGCGGACCGCGCTGGGTGGCCGGGGCCGCCGCGACGATGCCCCAGCTCGCGAGGTGCCGGAGCAGATGCCGATAGCTCCCGGTCGGCTGCAACCAGCCGTGCCCGAATGCGATCGCGGGCAGACCGAGGCCCGAACGGGGGGTGAACACGACGCCGGGCAGTCCGACCAGGGCGAGGTTGCCGCGCAGAACCTCGTGCGGACCTGGGTGAGACAGCTCCGCGAGCAGCTGCTTGGGCTTGCTGGCCATGCTCGTGACCTTACTGCCCGCGCCCCCGTCCGGCCCGCGCGCCGCCCCGGCGTTCGCCTTTAGCGGGCTAACCGCGCTGCTTAGCGTGCCTAAGCGTCACGTTTAGCCCGCTAAACGCAGGTGCGGGCGCCCGGGCGAAGGGGCCGAATTTCCGTCGTTAGGCTGGTGGCCGTGTGTGGAATCGTGGGATACGTCGGACACCGCCCGGCTCTGGACGTCGTCATCGGCGGGCTTCGCCGGATGGAGTACCGCGGCTATGACTCGGCGGGCGTCGCCGTCCTCGACGGCGTCGGCGCGCTGAACGTCGAGCGCAAAGCGGGCCGCCTGGCCAACCTGGAGACCCAGCTCGACACCGTCGGCAGGGACGCCTTCACCGGCACCGCCGGGATGGGCCACACCCGCTGGGCCACCCACGGCGCCCCGGTCGACCGCAACTCGCACCCGCACCGCGACGCCTCCCAGCGCGTCGCCGTCGTGCACAACGGCATCATCGAGAACTTCGCCGCCCTGCGCGCCGAGCTCGAGGCCGAAGGCGTCGAGATGGCGAGCGACACCGACTCCGAGACCGCCGCCCACCTGATCGCCCGCGCCTACACCGAGGGCGACACGAAGGGCGACTTCCCGGCCAGCGTCGCCGCGGTCTGCCGTCGTCTCGAAGGCGCGTTCACCTTGGTCGTGAGCATCGCCGACCAGCCGGACACCATCGTCGCCGCCCGTCGTTCGTCACCGCTGGTCGTCGGTGTCGGTGAGGGCGAGCACTTCGTCGCTTCCGACGTCGCCGCGTTCATCGAGCACACCCGCGAGGCGGTCGAGCTCGGTCAGGACCAGCTCGTCGTGATCACCCGTGACGGCTACGCGGTCACCGACTTCCACGGTGACGCCGCGCAGGCCAAGCCGTTCACGGTCGACTGGGACCTCTCGGCCGCGGAAAAGGGCGGCCACGAGTACTTCATGCTCAAGGAGATCGAGGAGCAGCCGGAGGCGCTGGCGAACACGCTGCGCGGCCACTTCGACGGCGGCCGGATCATCCTCGACGAGCAGCGCATCTCCGACCAGGACCTGCGTGACGTCGACAAGGTCTTCGTCGTCGCCTGTGGTTCCGCCTACCACTCCGGCCTCGTCGCCAAGTACGCCATCGAGCACTGGTGCCGCCTGCCGGTCGAGGTCGAACTGGCCAGCGAGTTCCGCTACCGCGACCCGGTGCTGGACCGCGCGACGCTGGTCGTCGCCGTCTCCCAGTCGGGCGAGACCGCGGACACCCTCGAAGCCGTCCGCCACGCCCGCGAGCAGAAGGCCCGCGTCCTGGCGGTCTGCAACACCAACGGCGCGCAGATCCCGCGCGAGTCCGACGCCGTCCTCTACACGCACGCCGGTCCGGAGATCGGCGTCGCCTCGACCAAGGCCTTCCTCGCGCAGATCGCGGCCAACTACCTGGTCGGCCTGGCGCTCGCGCAGGCCCGTGGCACCAAGTACCCGGACGAGGTCGCCCGCGAGTTCGCCGAACTCGAGGCCATGCCCGCCGCGGTGCAGAAGGTCCTGTCCACTGTGGACCAGGTCCGCGACCTCGGCCGCCGGATCGCCGACTCGAAGGCCGTGCTGTTCCTCGGCCGTCACGTCGGTTTCCCGGTCGCCCTCGAAGGCGCGCTGAAGCTCAAGGAACTGGCGTACATGCACGCCGAGGGCTTCGCCGCGGGCGAGCTCAAGCACGGCCCGATCGCGCTGATCGAAGGAGGCCTGCCCGTCGTCGTGGTGATGCCGTCGCCTAAGGGACGCGCGGTGCTGCACTCGAAGCTGGTGTCGAACATCAGCGAGATCCAGGCGCGCGGCGCCCGCACGATCGTGATCGCGGAGGAGGGCGACGAGACCGTCCGCCCGTTCGCCGACGAACTGATCGAGATCCCGGCCGTGCCGACGCTGCTGCAGCCGCTGGTCTCCACGGTGCCGCTGCAGGTGCTGGCCGCCGAGATCGCCCGCACGCGCGGGTACGACGTCGACAAGCCGCGTAACCTGGCGAAGTCGGTCACCGTCGAGTAAAGACCGGAGGCGTCGTGCAGGGAATCTGGACCACGGAACGGATTCGCGCGGCGGAGGACCGGTTGCTCGCCGTCACTCCCGACGGCGAGCTCATGCGGCGCGCGGCGTTCGGCCTCGCGGTACACGCCGCCGACATGCTCGGCGAGCACACGGGTTCGGTGTCCGGGCGACGGGTGACGCTGCTCGTCGGCTCGGGTAACAACGGCGGTGACGCCCTGTGGGCGGGCGCCTTCCTGCGTCGCCGCAATGTGGCCGTCTCGGCGATCCTGCTGAAGCCTGAACGTGCGCACGGCCCCGGCTTGGCCGCCTTGAAGCGATCCGGCGGCAAGATCGTGTCCCTTGAGGACGGTCCACAGTGGATCCGGCGAGCCGACCTCGTCGTCGACGGGATCGTCGGTATCTCGGCGCGCGGGCCGCTGCGGCCGGATGCCGCGGCGTTGCTGGAGCACGTGAGTTCGCCGGTGCTCGCGGTCGATCTGCCGAGCGGGGTGGATCCGGACACCGGCGCCGTCGACGGCCCGGCGGTCGTGGCGGATCGGACCGTCACCTTCGGCGCGCTCAAGCCGGTGCACGCCCTCGCGCCCGCGTCGTGCGGTGAGGTGTCCCTGGTGGACATCGGGCTGCGGCTCAGCGACCCCGATCTGCGGCGACTCGACACGGCGGACGTCGCAGCCGCGTGGCCGATGCCCGGCCCGGACGACGACAAGTACAGCCAGGGCGTGGTCGGAGTGGCCGCCGGATCGGCGACCTATCCGGGGGCGGCCGTGCTCGCGGCCGGTGCGGCGGTGCGGGCGACGTCCGGGCTGGTGCGTTACGCCGGTCATGCGGCGGACGTCGTGCGCGGGCAGTGGCCCGAGATCATCGCGACGGGTTCGGTGACCGACGCGGGCCGGGTGCAGGCCTGGGTCGTCGGGCCGGGGATCGGCACCGGGAATGAGGGGCGGGACGTGCTGCGGTTCGTGCTCGGCCGCGGCGTGCCGGTGTGCGCGGACGCCGACGCGACGACGATCATCGCGCGTTCGCCCGACGTGCTCGACGCGCGCGATCCGGACACGCCGCTCGTGCTGACGCCGCACGCGGGGGAGTTCGAGCGGCTCATGGGCGCGCCGCCGGGTGCGGACCGGGTCGCGGCGGCGCGGTCGGCCGCGCGGAAGTACGACGCCGTCGTGCTGTTGAAGGGGCACTGCACGGTGGTCGCGGCGCCGGACGGGCGGGCACTGGTGAACACGCCGCGAGGGTCGTGGCTCGCGACGGCGGGTTCGGGGGACGTGCTGTCCGGTCTGG
The DNA here is from genome assembly GCF_042797905.1 of Amycolatopsis sp. NPDC057786. Taxonomy (NCBI): domain Bacteria; kingdom Bacillati; phylum Actinomycetota; class Actinomycetes; order Pseudonocardiales; family Pseudonocardiaceae; genus Amycolatopsis; species Amycolatopsis sp. NPDC057786. The sequence goes on along the minus strand of NZ_JBHVKW010000051.1, from coordinate 26,411 downwards.
TCGGCGCGTTGCTCGCTTCGGGGCTGGATCCGTGGCTGGCGGCCGGCGCGGCCGCGCACGTCCATTCCCTAGCCGGCTCCCTCGCCGCCGACGGCGCCCCGACCTCGGCTTCCGGCATCCTCGGCGCCGTCCCGGATGCCATCCGGTCCGTGCGCTCCCTGACCTCCTGACCAGAGCCCCGACCTGCGTTTAGCCCCCTAACCGCGCTCTGCTGGCGGGTGCCCTCAGAGCGCGATTAGGGGGCTAAACGCAGGTCCGGGCGTCGGAGGGGAAGGTGGCAAGAAATGCGAGAGTTATCGAGTTACGTGTTAACTCCGGGCGAATAATCTGGTAAGAAGCAGGTGTGAGCGCCGACACCCACCCCGCCGAGACCGCGATGGTCCGTGTCGTGAACGGTGTCGCCCATGTCTAAGACCAGGCCATCGGACGCCGCCGTCGAGCACCGGCGCCAGGAGATCCTCGACCACGTCATCGCCACCGGCGAGGTCCGCATCGACGACCTCACCGCCCGCTTCGGGGTCAGCCTGATGACGATGCACCGCGACCTCGACGATCTCGCCGACCGTCGCCTCCTCCGCAAACTCCGCGGCAAGGTCGAGGCCTACCCCGCGACGACCATGGAGTCCGCCGCCCGCTTCCGCGACACCTTCAACCAGGCCACGAAGGACGCCCTTGGCGAGGCCGCCGCGGCGCACGTCCACTCCGGCCAGACGGTCTTCGTCGACGACTCGACGACGCTCTTCCCGCTCGTCCGCCGCCTCGGCCAGGTCGAAGACCTCACCGTCATCACCAACTCGCTCGAAGCCGCTCGCATCCTCGGCCCGGCCAAGAGCGTCGAGGTCGTCCTGGCGGGCGGCCGCTACCACCACGAGTTCGACTCGTGCGCCGGCCCGGACGTCGTCGGGTTCCTCGACCGCACACACGCCGACATCGCGTTCGTCTCGGTCGCCGCGGTCGCGGTCGGCCGCCTGTTCCACCCGGTCCAGGACTACGCCGAACTCAAGAAGGCCGCGCTGCGCACCGCGGACCGCAACGTCCTGGTCGTCGACAACTCCAAGTTCGGCCGCACCGCGACTTACGCGTACGGCGACATCGGCGACTACGACCTCCTGATCACCGACGAAGAGGCGCCGACCGAGGAGATCGAGGCGGCGCTGACCGCGGGAACCGCCATCGAGCAGGTCGAGTGCGCACCGGAGGGCCCGGAATATGAGTTCTGACCTCGTCGCCGGAATCGACTCGTCGACCCAGTCGACGAAGGTCGTCGTCTGTGACGCGAACACCGGCGAGATCGTCCGCACCGGCCGCGCCTCGCACCCCGACGGCACGGAGGTCGCCCCCGCCGCGTGGTGGGAGGCGTTCCGCGAAGCCACCGACGGCCTGCTCGACGGCGTCGGCGCCATCGGCATCGGTGGTCAGCAGCACGGCATGGTCGCCCTCGACGAGGCGGGCGAAGTCGTCCGGCCCGCCTTGCTGTGGAACGACACCCGGTCCGCGAAGGCGGCAGAAGACCTCAGCGGCGAGCTCGGTCCGGAAAGCTGGGCGAAGTCCGTCGGCTCGGTGCCGGTCGCCAGCTTCACCATCACGAAGCTGCGCTGGATGGCCGAGAACGAGCCAGAGCTGGCCGATCGCGTCGCCAGTGTCCTGCTCCCGCACGACTGGCTGACCTGGCGGTTGCTGGGCGGCGGCGCCGAGCCGGTCACCGATCGCGGTGACGCTTCCGGCACCGGCTACTTCTCGCCCGCCACCGGCGAGTACCGCCAAGACCTCCTGGCGCACGCGTTCGGCGGCCGCACACCCGAACTGCCCAAGGTCATCGGCCCCGCCGAAGCCGCGGGCCGCACCCCGGACGGGATCCTGGTCTCGGCCGGAACCGGCGACAACATGGCCGCCGCGTTCGGTCTCGAACTCGCCCCCGGCGACGTCGTCGTCTCGCTGGGCACCAGCGGTACCGTCTTCGGCGTCTCCGAAACCGCGAGCGCCGACCCCTCCGGCATCGTCGCGGGATTCGCCGACGCCACCGGCCGCTTCCTCCCGCTGGCCTGCACCCTCAACGCGGCCCGCGTGCTCACGGCCACGTCCGCGATGCTCGGCGTCGAACTCGCGGAGTTCGACAAGCTGGCGCTCGCGGCCGGGCCCGGCTCCGGCGGCCTCACCTTCCTGCCATACCTCGACGGTGAGCGGACGCCGAACCTGCCGGACGCCAACGGCACGCTCTTCGGCCTGACCCGCGCGAACATGATCCCCGAGAATCTCGCCCGCGCGGCTGTCGAAGGCATGCTGTGCGGTCTCGCCGCCGGACTCGACGCGCTGCGCGAGCAGGGACTCGAAGTGCGCCGCGTGCTCCTGATCGGAGGCGGCGCGCAATCGGCTGCCGTCCGCGCGGTCGCGCCGATCGTGTTCGGCGTGCCCGTCGTCATCCCCGAAGTCGCCGAGTACGTCGCGGTCGGTGCCGCGCGGCAGGCGGCCTGGGCCCTCGCTTCCAGCACGGAACCTCCCCGCTGGCAGGAACAGCACGGCTACACCCCACTCGAGCCGACCGAGGCGGACCGCGCCGAGGGGCACCGAATCCAGCAACGGCATCTCGAAGCCCGCGAACTCGGGCACGGCATTTCCGCGAAACCGAAAGAGGACTGAACCGATGGCCACGATCACCTACGACAAGGCGACCCGGCGCTACGCGGGCTCCGAGCGGCCCGCCGTGGACGCACTCGACCTCGAGATCGCCGACGGCGAATTCCTCGTGCTGGTCGGGCCTTCCGGCTGTGGCAAGTCCACCAGCCTCCGGATGCTCGCCGGCCTCGAAGACATCGACGAAGGCGCCGTGTGGATCGGCGATCGCGACGTCACACAGCTGCCGCCGCGTGCCCGCGACATCGCGATGGTGTTCCAGAACTACGCGCTGTACCCGCATATGACCGTGGGCCAGAACATGGGGTTCGCGCTGAAGATCGCGGGCCGCCCGGCGTCGGAGATCAAGCAGAAGGTGCTCGACGCGGCCAAGCTGCTCGACATCGAGCAGTACCTCGACCGCAAGCCGAAAGCGCTCTCCGGTGGTCAGCGCCAGCGTGTCGCGATGGGCCGTGCCATCGTGCGCGAGCCGCAGGTCTTCCTCATGGACGAGCCGCTGTCGAACCTCGACGCGAAGCTGCGTGTCTCCACCCGTACGCAGATCGCCGCGCTGCAGCGCCGCCTCGGCGTCACCACCGTGTACGTCACGCACGACCAGGTCGAGGCCATGACGATGGGTGACCGGGTCGCGGTCCTCTCGGACGGTCTCCTGCAGCAGTGCGACACCCCGCGCGCCCTGTACGACCGGCCCGCAAACGCTTTCGTCGCCGGCTTCATCGGCTCGCCCGCGATGAACCTCGTCACCGCGAAGCTCACCGAAGACGGCGCCGAGCTGGGCGGTGCGCGCGTGCCGCTGACCCGCGAGATCCTCGCCAAGGCCGACGGCGACACGGTCACCCTCGGCTTCCGTCCGGAGTCGCTCGAGGTGACCACCAGCGAGGACGGCACCGTGCCGGTCAAGGTCGACCTCGTCGAGGAGCTCGGCTCGGACGCGTACGTGTACGGCAAGCTGGCCGAGACCGACGCCGAAGGCACGAAGTCGAACGTCGTCACCCGCGTCGACCCGCGCAAGCCGCCGGCCATGGGTGACACGCTGCACCTGCGGATCCGTCCCGACGAGCTGCACGTGTTCTCCGCCACCGACGGGGCGCGCCTGTCCTGAGCCGGTTCGTGGGAAACTGGTGGTCGTTATGACCGCCAGTTTCCCGCGTGCCGAGGTCGTCATCGACCTGTCCGCCATCCGGCACAACGTCGCCCTGCTCGCATCCCGCGCCCCCTCGGCCCAGACCATGGCCGTGGTCAAGGCGGACGGCTACGGGCACGGAGCCATCGAGGTCGCCCGTGCCGCCGTCGAGGGTGGGGCCACCTGGCTGGGCACCTGCTCCCTCGGCGAGGCGCTCGCGCTGCGCCGGGCGGGAATCGGAGTCCGTCTCTTCAGCTGGCTCGACACTCCCGAAGCCGACTTCGCGCCCGCGGTCGCCGAAGACATCGACGTCGCCGTCAGCTCCCTTGACGAGCTGGCCCGCGTGGCCGACGGCGCTCGCCGGGCACGCGACTTTAGCGGGCTAAACGCGATCTGCCGGGTGCACCTCAAGATCGACACCGGGCTGTCCCGAAACGGCTGCCCACCTGCGGAATGGCCGGCGTTGGTCAAGGCCGCGGCGGCCGCGAAGCCGCTCATCGAGGTCGTCGCCATCTGGTCGCACCTCGCCTGCGCCGACGAGCCCGGCCACCCCTCCATCGACGCCCAGGCGAAGCGGTTCGAGGAGGCCTACGACATCGCCCGCGCCGCCGGCCTGGACCCGATGCGGCATATCGCGAACTCCGCCGCCGTGCTGACCAGGCCCGACCTGCACTTCGACCTCGTCCGCCCCGGGATCGCGATCTACGGGCTGAACCCGGTGCCGACCGGCGACGACCTGCGCCCGGCGATGACCTTCAAGTCCTCCGTCGTGCTCACGAAACGGATCCCGGCCGGCGAGTCGGTCTCGTACGGCCACAGCTGGACGGCCGAACGCGACACCACCCTCGCGCTGGTCCCCGTCGGATACGCCGACGGCGTGCCGCGTTCGCTGTCCGGGCGGATGGACGTCCTGCTCGCCGGGAAGCGACGGCCGGTCGTCGGCCGTGTCTGTATGGACCAGCTCATCGTCGACTGCGGAGACGACGAGCCGCCCATCGGCAGCGAAGTGATCCTCTTCGGCGTAGGCGCTTCGGGCGAGCCGACGGCCCGGGAATGGGCCGACAAGCTGGGGACGATCGACTACGAGATCGTGACTTCGATGTACCGCCCGCGGATCCACCGGACGTATCTGGAGGCAGGTTCGTGACACCTTCACGAAGACTGCTGGCCATAGTCGGCGGAGTCGGGGCGGTGGCCACCGGCACCGCCGCGGCGATCGCCGTCGCCGCACAGCAGCGGCGGCAGAGTGAGGATCCGTTCGTGGACGAGCCGTTGGGGGATCTCGCGCCGGATCGGACCTCGACAGTGGCGGCGGAGGACGGCACGCCGCTCGCGGTCGAGGAGATCGATCCGGCCGATGGAGGAGAACCGGAGCTGACCGTCGTCGGCGTGCACGGTTTCGCGCTGTCGAAGCGCTGCTGGCATTTTCAGCGGCGAGACCTCGCGTCGCTGAAGCTGCCGCGGGTGCGTCAGGTGTACTTCGACCATCGCGGGCACGGGCAATCCGGCGCCGCGACCGCCGAGACCAGCACCATCGAGCAGCTGGCGCGCGACCTCGACATGGTCCTGCGTTCGGTGGTGCCGGAGGGGCCCATCGTGCTCATGGGGCACTCGATGGGCGGCATGGTGATCATGGAACTCGCCTCGGAACATCCCGAGCTGTTCGACGACCGTGTCTGCGGCGTCGCGTTCATCGCGACCGCGGCGGGCGAAGTGGGCGCTCGGGGACTGCCGAGATCACTGCTCTCGAAGTACAACCCGCTCACGCGAGGCGTCGGCGGACTGGCCGGCTGGCAGCCGGGACTCGTCGAATTCGTGCGCGCGGCGGGCGGGCAGCTGACCCGGCAGGCCGTGCGCAGGCTCGCCTTCGGCAGCCGTGACGTGTCGCCGCGACTTGTCGACTTCATGCTGGAAATGCTCGAGGTCACGCCGGTGCGCGGGCTCGTGAACTTCGTCGACACGCTCGGCAGCCACAATCGGTACGCCGCGCTCGCCGGCCTGAAGCACGCGCACGTGCTGGTCGTCGGCGGGGATTCCGACCGGTTCACGCCGATCGCGCACGCCGAGCGGATCGCGGCGGAGCTGCCGGACGCGGAGCTGGTGCGCGTCCGCGGCGCGGGGCACATGGTGCAGCTGGAACAACCCGAACTGGTGAACAGTCACCTGATCGACTTGGTGCAACGGTGCACGGGCACCGATGGTGAGACTTCCGAACGGCGGACCTGGTGGTGGCAACGCTGATGAATTTCGCTTTCCCAACTCCCGAAGCGACGATGGAATTCGGGCGAGAGCTGGGACGTTCGTTGCGCGCGGGCGACCTCGTGCTGCTCGCCGGGCCGCTCGGGGCGGGCAAGACGACGCTGACCCGCGGTATCGCGGACGGTCTCGGGGTCGGCGGGCGGGTCAGCTCGCCGACGTTCGTGCTCGCCAGGGTGCATCCGGCCGGGGCTTCCGGGGTCGCGCTGGTGCACGTGGACGCGTACCGGCTCGGCGGGGATCTCTCGCAGCTGGACGACCTGGACCTCGACACCGAATTGGAGCGGTCCGCGCTGGTCGTCGAATGGGGCGAGGGGTCCGCCGAACGGCTGTCGGACGACTACCTCGTCGTCCGCCTTGAACGCCGCGAAGACGATGTCCGCTTGGTCACCCTGGAACCTCACGGCACCTGGACGTCCCGCACGCCCGACCTGCGTTTAGCGGGCTAATCGCGATCTGGCGCCGACCTGCGTTTAGCCCCCTAATCGCGATTCGGGCCGACCACCGGGCGCGCGATCCCCAGGTCGACGAGGTCTTGGGGGCGTAGCCGCAGTCGGTCCGCGAGGGCGGGGACTTCGTCGGCGGGCAGCTTGAGGATCGCCGCGGCCGCCTCCGGTGAGGTCACCGAGAAGTACGCGCCGGGCGTCACCCACGTCGACCCGGGCGCCGCGAACGCGAGCGCGCCCCCGGACCCACCTTCCCCGATCACCAGCGTCGTGATCGGCACGGCCGCGCTCGCGACCGCCTCGAACAACTCCGCGATCGCCGCGCCGGCCCCGGCCCGCTCGGCCGCCTCGTCGTTCGCCGCGCCCGGGGTGTCGACGAGGGTGAGGACCGGGATTTCGAGCCTCGACGCGAGCCGCACCAGACGCGCCGCCGTTCGAAAGCCCGCGGGCGACGTCGGCGTTCCGCACTGCGCCGCGTACGCGATCGCGCGGCCGCTTCGCCATCCGAAGCCGCACAAGACACCGGAGTCGACTCCGCCGCACCTGTCGCCCGAGATCTCCTCACGCCAGTCGAAGTACGCGTCGAGGTACTCCGCCGCCCTCGGCCGCTCGGCGGAGCGCGCGGCTTGGACCGCGTCCCATCCGCTGTCGGGCAAGTCCATCGCTCCGAGCGCGCCAGGCGGCTCCGCGGCTTCCGGCGTCGGCGAAGTCAGGAGGCGCAGCCACCGTTCCAGTGCCGCGGGGAGTTCGGAAGGCAGCACGATCTGGTCGACCTGGCCCCACGCGAGCTTCGCTTCGGCCGTGTACGCCTCCGCGGGCGCGCCGGCGGGCCGCACACGGGAACCGGCGAAACCGACCTGTGCCCCGGGCAGCGCGAGAACGACGTCGGCGCTCGCACCGAGGGTCGCCCAGCCACCGCCCGTGGTCGGATCGCGCAGCACTGAGATCTGCGGCACCGACCGAGCTCCGGCCGCCGCCCGCGCGATGCGCTGCAACTGCGAAAGCGCCCGCATCCCGTGCTGCATGCGGCTGCCGCCGGTCGCGATCAGCGACACCACCGGCAACCGGGATTCGACCGCCCGCGCGAACGCCGCTTCGACGCGATCACCGGTCCGCTGACCGATCGACCCGCCCAGAAAGCCGAACTCGAACGCGATCACGACCGCCTCAACGTCACCGATCGTGGCGGTCCCGCAGACCACGGACTCGTCTTCTCCGGTCCGCTCTTCGGCGGCCACACGTGCCGAGCCGTAGCCCGGCCAGCCGATCGGCCCGTCGTCCGGTTCCTCGGAACGCGGAGCATCCAGCTCCTCGAAACCGGTCGCGATCTCCTTGATGACGGACCGCGCCGAGGACCTGCTCATCCGAGCGCCCGCTTCATGACCTTGCCCATGTCGTTGCGCGGCAACGCTTCCAGGTAACGGACCACCCGAGGCCGTTTGTGCGGCGACAACAGGCGCGAGACGTGGTCGGCGAGTTCCGACTCCGCCGGGCGTTCTCCTTCGGGCACCACCCAGGCCACGATGCGCTCGCCGAGGTCGTCGTCGGGTTCGCCGGTCACCGCCACCTCCGCGACGCCGGGATGCTCCATGAGCGCGTTCTCGATCTCACCCGCGCCGATCTTGTAACCGCCGCTCTTGATCAGATCCGTCGCCTTCCGGCCGACGATCTTCACGTAGCCGGCCGCGTCGCGTGTCGCCATGTCACCGGTCCGGAACCAGCCGTCGTCGAAGGCGGCTTCGGTGGCGTCGGGGCGGTTGAGGTACTCGGTGAACAGGTTCGGACCGCGGACCTGGATCTCGCCGACGGTCTCGACCTCCTCGACAGGCTCGCCCGCTTCGTCGACCAGCCGGAGATCGACACCGCGCAGTGGGACACCGACCGTGCCGGGCACGTGCTCGCCGTCGGCGCGGATGCTGGTGTTCATGAGGGTCTCGGTCATCCCGTAGCGCTCGATCACGCGCCTGCCGGTCGCCGCGGTGATGCGCTGGTGGTCGTGAACGGGCAGTGCGGCCGATCCGGAGACGAGCAGCCGGGCGCTGCTGAGCGCTTCGGCGAGCGACGGGTTTTCGCCGACTTCGCCCGCGATGCGGTGGTACATGGTCGGGACGCCGAACATCATCGTCGCTCCGGAGGCGAGTTCGCGTGCGACGCCTTCGGTGGAGAAGCGACCGAGATGCCGGACCGAGCCGCCGCGCCGGAGCGGCCCGAGGATGCCGAGGATCAGGCCGTGCACGTGGAACAGCGGGAGGCCGTGGACCAGGACGTCGTCAGCGGTCCATTCCCAGGCGTCCTCGAGCGCGTCGAGAGTGGTCGAGATGGCGCGCCGGGGGAGGACGACGCCCTTGGGCGGGCCCGTGGTGCCGGAGGTGTAGACGATCAGGGCCGGGGCTTCGGCGTCCGGTTCCGCGGAGAGATCGACAGGCGCGCCTTCCAGGAGGACGTCGCGGCGCGGCAGGCCGCTGAGTCCCGCAGGCAGGTCGACGCCCGGTTCGGTGAGTACGAGGACGGGCTCGCTGTCGGTGAGGATGTGCGCGAGTTCGCGCTCGCCGATCTTCGGGTTGAGCGGGATGGCGGGGACGCCTGCGAGCAGGGCGGCGACGACGGCGACGCTGGTGTGCACCGACGGCGTCGCCCAGACGGCGACCCGGCCGCGCGGCAGGTCGCGGGCGAGGGTGCCGGCGACGGCCGCGACGTCGTCGTAAGTGAGGGAGATGTCGCCGAAGCGCAGCGCCTCCTTGGCCGAGCCGCTCGCCAGCGTGGGGAACAACCGATCGGGCACCGTGTGACCTCCTGCTCGACTCCGCCGGCCGGGGCGCGTGGCCCTCGCAGGACCGTACCGCGCTGCCCACCCGCACCCCTGCGACCTGCTTCACACGGTGGGCCGACCTGCGTTTAGCCCCCTAATCGCGATCCGCAGGTCTGGAGCGCCAAGGTCCACCGGACCGCGTTTAGCGGGCTAAACGCGGTCTGCGGGCGGAGAGCCGGAGCGACTTTAGCCCCCTAATCGCGATCCGGCGGCGGGCTCGGGGCCCGGAGGGCAGACCCCAGGCGGATCGCGTTTAGCCCCCTAAACGCGATCCGGGGCGCTGGTCGTAGGCTGGGTAACCGTGCTGGTACTGGCCATCGACACCTCGACCCCGGCGGTCACCGCGGGCCTCGTCGCCCTGGACGGCGACGTCCTCGAGTCACGCGGCGACCGCGTCACGGTCGACCCGCGCGCGCACGGCGAGCTGATCACGCCCCACGCCCTCGAAGCCGTCAAGGCCGCGGGCGTCACCCTTCGCGACCTCGACGCCATCGTCTGCGGCGTCGGCCCCGGCCCCTTCACCGGCCTTCGCGCCGGCATGGCCACCGCCGCGTCGCTCGCCCACGCCCTCGGCATCCCCGCGTACCCGGTGTGCAGCCTCGACGCGATCGCCGCCGACGTCGCCCCCGGCGAAGCGCCCTTCCTCGTCCTCACCGACGCGAGGCGCCGCGAGGTCTACTGGGCCGCGTACGCCGCCGACGGCTCCCGTACCGACGGCCCCCACGTCGAGCGGCCTGCCGACCTCGAGACCACCATCAAGGTCGCGGCGGGCGACGGCGCCCTCCTCTACGCGGACGCCCTCGGAGTCCAGCCGATCGAGCCGCGCTTTCCGTCACCCATCGGACTGGTCAAGGCGGCCGACTTCAACCACGAACCCGCCCCGCTCACCCCGCTGTACCTCCGCCGCCCGGACGCCGTCGAACCGGCCGTGCGCAAGAAGGTGACCACGCCGTGAGGCTGGAACCCTTACGCCGCAAGGATATTCCCCGCTGTGTCGAGATAGAGAAGATCCTCTTCCCCGGCGATTCGCCGTGGAGCGCGTACGCCTTCCACGCCGAACTCGACGGTGGCGGCTACTACCTGGTCGCCCGTCCGGATGAAAGTGACGAGGTCATCGGTTACGCCGGGCTTGCCATCGTCGGCCGCCGCGGCGACTACGAGGCGAGCATTCACACGATCGGCGTCGACCCGGCCTACCAGCGCAAGGGCATCGGCACCACGTTGTTGAAGGCGCTCCTCGACCGCGCGGACGAACTCGCCGCGCCCGTCTTCCTCGAAGTCCGCACCGACAACGACGCGGCGATCACGCTCTACGAGCGGCACGGTTTCGAACGCGTCGGCCTCCGGAAGCGCTACTACCAGCCCTCCGGCGCCGACGCCTACACGATGGCCCGCCCACGGGCCCAGGTCCGAGACGAGGTGGCGGGCTGATGCCGCGCATCATCATGGGCATCGAGAGTTCGTGCGACGAGACCGGTGTCGGCCTCGTCCGCCTGCACGACGACAACACGGTCGAACTCCTCGCCGACGAGGTCGCCTCCAGCGTCGACCAGCACGCCCGGTTCGGCGGCGTCGTGCCCGAGGTCGCCAGCCGCGCGCACCTGGAGGCGATGGTCCCGACGGTCGAGCGGGCCTTCGAGAAGGCCGGGCTCAAACTGTCCGATGTGGACGCGATCGCGGTCACCGCTGGTCCCGGCCTCGCCGGAGCGCTCCTGGTCGGCGTCGCCGCTGCCAAGGCGTACGCCGCCGCGCTCGACATCCCGCTCTACGGCGTCAACCACCTGGCCGGGCACATCGCCGTCGACACGCTCCAGCACGGCCCGCTGCCCGACCGCTGTCTCGCCCTGCTCGTTTCGGGCGGGCACACGCAATTGCTGCTGGTGGACGACATCGCGTCCGAGATCACCGAACTCGGGTCCACTGTGGACGACGCAGCGGGTGAGGCCTACGACAAGGTCGCCCGCGTGCTCGGCCTGCCGTACCCCGGCGGACCGCCCATCGACAAGGCCGCCAAGAACGGCGACGGCGCGGCCATCGCGTTCCCCCGCGGGATGACCGGGCCGCGCGACGCCAAGTTCGATTTCTCCTTCTCCGGCCTGAAAACCGCCGTCGCGCGTTGGGTCGAAGGCGCAGAACGCCGCGGTGAGGACATTCCCGTCGACGACGTCGCCGCGTCGTTCCAGGAGGCCGTCGCCGACGTGCTCACCATGAAGGCGATCCGCGCCGCCAAGGAACACGGCGTGGACACGTTGGTGATTTCCGGTGGTGTGGCAGCGAATTCGCGATTGTCCGAACTGGCCGCCGAGCGCTGCGCCGAAGCCGGGATCACCCTGCGGGTTCCGCGACCGCGGCTGTGCACGGACAACGGCGCGATGATCGCCGCGCTCGGCGCGCACGTGGTCGCCGCCGGACGGCCGCGGGCCTCGCTCGACTTCTCCGCGAATCCGGCACTGCCGGTGCAGATCGTCTCGATCTAACGCGATTCGGCGGTGGTGCGCGGCGCTGGGGCGAGGTTGAGCAGCTCCTCCAGCGCGGCTACCGACAACGCGGCGGCATTGCCGTCACCGTAAGGGTTTCCGGCGTGCGTCGGATGGAGGTCGCCACGCAGGACCTTCGCCGCGGTGTCCGCGATGAGGCCGGTGTCCGTCCCGACCAGCCAGGCGCAGCCCGCCTCGACGGCTTCGCGCCGTTCGGTGACGTCGCGGAGCACGAGGACGGGCGTACCGAACGTCGGCGCTTCCTCTTGGATACCACCGGAATCGGTCAGGACAAGCTCGGCGAGCCGCAGCGCGCGTACGAGGTCGGGATATTCGAGCGGCTCGGTGATCGTCACCCTCGGGGTCCCGCCGAGCGCGGCCGTCACCTGGTCCCGCACGGCCGGATTGGGATGCACCGGGAACAGGACCTGGACGTCGCTGTGCTCCGCGACGATCAGTTCGATGGCCGCGAGCGTGCGGCTCAGCGGCTCGCCCCAGGACTCGCGCCGATGCGACGTGACGAGAACGAGACGTTCGCCGGCTTCGGCGATTTCCATTTCCAGTAAGGCGAGCGCGGTGTCCCGCGCCGGGAGATCCCGCTCGGCGATCGCGATCACGGCGTCGACGACGGTGTTGCCGGTGACGGCGATCCGTTGGCGGGGAACACCTTCCGTGCGCAGCGCTGCCGCGGCGGCGGGTGTCGGCGCGAGATGCAGTGCGGCGATCCGCGATATCATCTGCCGCGTCCCCTCTTCGGGGAACGGTGCGGCGAGGTCGTGCGTGCGCAGGCCCGCTTCCAGATGTACGACCGGGATGCCCTGCCAGAACGCGGCGAGCGCGCCGGCCAGCCCCGTCGTGGTGTCACCCTGGACGACGACCGCGGCCGGGGCGATGCGTCGCAGCAGCTCGTCGAGCGCGGGAAGTACCCCGGAAACGAGTTCCGCCTGGGTGCCGGTGGTCCGGGGCGGGGTGTCGAGCCAGGCGTCGACCGGCAGCCCGAACGGGATCAGCGCCTGTTCGACCATGCCCTGATGCTGTCCGCTGTGGACGACGAAGGGCCGTAGGTGCGGGTGCTCCGCCAGTGCCAACGCCAGCGGCGCGAGCTTGACCGCCTCCGGCCGCGTTCCGGCCAGCAACATCACATCCACGCGTTCGCGCTCCTCATCCACGTTTCGAGTGTCCCGCAAAACGCGGGTGATGGCCGCCGGCGCGCGAGGGGCCCACGCCGGCGGCCGTTTCCGTCCGGGAAGCGTCAGCTCCCCATCTCACCGAGCCGTTTCGTGCGGCGGTAGCCCGCGATGACCGCGATGGTTCCGAGAACCAGCAGGATCACCCCGACGGCCAGCCACCAGCCGACGTCGGCCCCGGTGGCGGCGAGGGCACCCACCCCGCCACCGGCGACGCCGACTCCGGCGCCAGGCAACTTGTACATTTCGACCTCACTTCACCCAGGTCAGGCGGTGGTCGCCGGACGCCGGTTGCGGACGACGCGGATACCGACCGGGATGGCGACGGCACCGAGCAGGCCGAGACCGATCCACAGTCCCGCGCCCGAAGCGAGCGGCACGGGCAGGCCGGCCGGACCGCAGGTGGCCGACGAGACGATCACGTCGCCGGAACCGAGCGGGGTGAGAGCGTCGCCGAGCAGCTTCACGTGGATGGCGTTGACCGTGAGGCTGCCGTCGGGGTTCTTGATCTGTTCGTTCAGGATGATCGTCGCGACGTTGACGGTGCCGAGGCCGACCTTGATCTGCGTGTTCGGGGCGGGCGTCGAGTCGACCGTCCCCGCGCTGCCGAGGTTCGCGCCGACCAGGTTCGTCGCACCCTGCACCCCCTTCTGGGTCGCGGTGCAGGTGGCTTCGACGACCTTGACGCCGACATCGCCGAGCGCGCTCTTCAGCAGCGGCAAGCCGACATCGGCCGTGCTGGCCTTGGCGGTCACGGCACCGGAGTTCTCGTCGCGCTTGGCTTCGGTGTTGATCGCGCCCGCGGTGAGCACGCCGGTGAGGTCGACCTTCGCGAGGCTGTTGGTGGTCGGCCCGGAGGTCTTCGCCTCGGCGAGCGGCCCGGCTTTCACCGCGTCGAGGCCGAGGAGCTTCACATCGACCTTGACGCCGTACGCGGAGCCGTCGCCGGGGGCCGCCGAGGCGGGCGCCGCGCCGGCGATGGCCACACTCGCCACCACAGCGGCGAGCAATCCACCTCGTCGCAAGAGGTGCGTGTTCTTCAACTGGTCCTCCGAATTGATTCGTGGGGAGTTTCTCTTGATCTGCGGTAGGCACGAGGGCACAACCGTCACGGACGAATCCTCGGCTGGCCTGACTCGGCTCGCGGATCGTCTATCGCCGAGTGTTTCTTAAATTGAACAGAAAACTGCGAGGATCACCGGATCAGGTGGTCTTGCGGACATTCTCCGCAGGTCGCCGAAGGGTTCACTCTTTCGGCCTAGTCAGTTTCTTCACGATCGTGCCGAAAGGGCACTTGATCACGTGGGAAATGTGAACCCCGGTCGAAAGGGCCGGTTCTCGCTGACTTACGCTCGTCGGCGAGGTCTCTGTCCGCTTCGGCGGGCCCCGTCGTCTGCTGCGTCTTTCCTGAGAGGGTCATCGTGGCCGTTGCGAGCGCTCCTTTACCGAGTTCCAGCCGGTTTCCCCTGCGTATGGCCGTGCTGGCGGTACTCGCCGTCGCGGTCGGCCTGGTGCTGGCCGAACGCCTGTACCGGGTTTTCGAAGTTCAGCTCTCCGGCCTGATACTGAGGGTCATCACCACATCGGGTGTCTTCGTCGCCGGTGAACGCGAGACTGTCTACTTTGGGTTGTCGGGCGATACTCCACTCGGGTTAAGAATGACTCCGGAATGCTCGTCGGCATTCATGTTGCTGCCACTGTTGCTGGTGACCGCCGTCATGTTGTATTTCCGTCCGGGAAATGCGAAGAGGCTCTTCACTTCGTTGGTTATTTCCGCGGTGGTCGTCATTCTTGTCAATCAGATGAGGGTTTTGGCCATCGTCGGGCTCGTGAACGTGATGGGTATCGACGAAGGCTATTACTGGGGGCACACCCTGCTCGGTTCGATGGTCAGCGTCCTCGGCGGCGCGGTCGCCCTCGTGCTGTTCGTCTGGCTGAGCACTCGCAAGCCGCGCGCCGAACGCGGGGCCGCCTGATGGGCGGCGGCTCGATCAAGATCCTTCTCGCGATCACGCAGGCCTTCGCGCTCACCATGAGCGTGGCGTTCATCGTGTACGTGGTCGTGATCGTCGTGCCGTACCTGCGGCGCAAACCCGCGCCCGTCGGTGACGCCGCCGACTTCACCTGGCACTTCTTCGTCCCGTGCCGGGACGAACAAACCGTCATCCGCGAAACCGTGCGGTACCTGCGGTCGACGTTCCGGCACGCGCATGTCTGGGTCGTCGACGACGACTCCGAGGACCGCACGGCGCGGGTGGTGAGGTCGATCTGGCGCCGCAACGGCGGCTATGACCCGTATCTGCACCTCGTTCCCCGGCGCCGTCCGGAGGCGAGGACGGGCAAGGGGGACGCGCTCAACGCGGCGTATCAGGCGCTCAACGACTGGATGGGCCCGGACGCGAGCCGTGACGATGTGGTGGTCGTGGTCGTCGACGCGGACGGGCGGCCGGCGGCGAACTGCCTCGAAGTGTGCGCCGCGGACCATCTCTTCGGCGACGAAACGATCGGCGCCGTCCAGCTCGACGTCTGGATGGGCAACGCCGACACCCGCCCGCCGGGGAAGAACTGGTTTACCCGTGCTTTCGGGCTGAAGCTGGCCCAGATGCAGGATCTGGAGTTCCGCACGGCCATCGCGGCCATCCAGACCTCGCGCGGTTTCACGGGCACGATCTCCATGGGCGGCAACGGTCAGTTCACGCGACTGTCCGCATTGGACTCGATCGCCGGGCCGGACGAACAGCCGTGGCGCGGTTCGCTGCTGGAGGATTTCGAACTCGGCGTACACCTGCTGACCGCGGGCTGGCGGACCGGCTACACCCCGGATTCCCATGTGAAACAGGAGGGCCTGTACAGCCTGCGGCGGTTCCTGGTGCAGCGCACACGCTGGGGCCAGGGCACGATGCAGTGTTCGCGGTATCTCCGGCGGATCTGGGATTCGCCGCACGTGAGCACACTGGGCGCGGCGGAGATGATGTATTACCTCGCGCAGCCGTGGATGCAGCTGCTCGGCTCGCTGCTGTACCCGATCCCGTTCATCCTGCTGCTCTTCAGCACCGCGGGTGATCCGGCGCAGGTGTGGACCTGGTTCGCCGACGACGGCGCGTGGATCCTGTTCGCCATCTACGGCTCGTTCGGGTTGCTGCCGTTCATCGTCTGGGGCCCGATCTACCAGTTCAAATGCCTGAAGAGCCGCAATGTCCTACGTGGACTGGGGATGGGCTTCGCCTACGCGCTGTACATCTACACGTTCTACATCACGTCGTGGCGGGCGCTGTTCCGGCTGGTGCGCGGCCGCAACGGCTGGTCGAAGACGCGGCGGAACACCGAGCACGCCCCCGGGGTCAAGGTCGCGCTGGACTCCTGACCCCGGGGACGGTTTTCAGAGCGCGGGCAGGATCCGGACGTCGTCCGCCTTCACGAAGGCGATCCGGTGTCCGAACTGGATCTGCACGTATTTCGTCTTGCCCTTGACGACCACGTGGTTCGCGGGGTCGAACGTCGTCGCCGAGTAGTACTCGGAGCCGAGCAGGTTGCCGACGGAGTACCGCTGCCCGGCCGAGAACGTGTACGGCAGCGGGATGACCTGCTGCACCGGCACGTTCGCCGGGTACGCCTCGGCTTCGGGATACGCGCGCCCGAACACCGGCACGGTCGCCAGGCCGGGTTTCGGCGTGACGACCAGGCCGAACGCAGGGCTCGTCGTGCGCTGGTCGCGGAACCAGCCCTTCTGGCCGAGGTACCAGATCGCCGTCCAGCCGTCACGCCGCTCGGCGACCACGTACCGCTGGCCGGTCTCCGCCCGGCTGCCGATGTCGGAAACGGCCATCGTGCTCGCCGAACCGTCCGGGCGCAGGCCGATGTCCTTGAGCAGCGGCGCTGAGTCGCTCGGCTCGCTGCGCAGGACAACCGAACCGGAACCCCTTGCCGGGCAAGGCTTTCCGGCGGCCTCGCAGCCGGTGAACGCGGGCTGGTTCGTGGCGAAGTCCGGGGTGATGGTCACCAGCGGTGAGCCGGGACGGCCGAAACCGGAAAGCGGCGCGCCCATCAGCTCGAAGTAGTGCGCCCAGTCCCAGTACGGGCCCGGATCCCAGTGCATGCCCCGGATGGTCGAGGGGATCGTGCCGGGAACGTTGTCGTGGCCGAGGATGTGCGCGCGGTCGAGCGGGATGTCGTACTTCCGCGCGAGGTAGGCGACGAGCTTCGCGGAGGTGCGGTACATCGCCTCCGTGTACCAAGTGCCCTTCGCGGCGAAGCCCTCGTGCTCGATGCCGACCGACTTCGCGTTGACGTACCAGTTGCCCGCGTGCCAGGCGACGTCCTTGGTCGGCACGTGCTGCGCGATCTGGCCGTCGGACGAGCGGATCGTGTAGTGCCAGCTCACGTACGTCGGGTCGGTGACAAGGTCCATCGCCGTGTCCCAGTAGCCCTCGGTGTCGTGGATGATGATGTATTCGACCTTCTGGCTCTTCGGCCGGTCCGCCTTGTCGTGGTTGCCGTAGTCGTCGTCCGGCAACTCCTGGTACGGCGCCGGCACCGAAAGGCACGAGATCTTCTTCGGACACTCGATCTTCGGGTCTTCGGCCTGGGCGCGCGCCGGGCTCATCGGTGACGCGGCGAGGGTGACGTTCTGGCCGTCGTCTGTCCTGCGGCTGACGCCCTTGGAGATGGTGTCGAAGACTTCGTCGGCGAAGGACTGTGCACCCTTCGCGTCCTTCGCGCCGCTATAGCGCGCGACGGCGGCCCTCCAGTCGCCGGTCTCGCGTTGGTACTTCGCCAGCAGAGCGGCGCCGCCGCGGATGTTCTGGGTGGTGTTCGTGCGCAGCGTCGCGACGTCCTGGCCGATGAGCGCGGCCGCCTCGTCGATGGTCTGGAGACCGGGTGGGGGAGGCTTCGGCGCCGGAGTCGCCGGGAGTTTCGCCGGGCGGGCGTCGTCGCCGCGCGGATCCTCCTCGCCTTCGTCGTGATGCGTGCCCGTGCCAGCCTCGCGGAGGTCGGTCAGGTGCATCGGGCCGTATCCGGCGGACGTGCTCGGGGTGGCGGCGTTGAAATCCCAGCGTGATTCCAGGAAGGAGACGCCGAGCAGGACGTTCTCCGGGACGCCGAACTCCTGCGCGGCGGCCGCGAAGTCCCGCTGACGCTGCTGGTCCGCAGGCGCGGCTTCGGCGGGGACAGCGGCGAGAAGGCCTGCTGCGAGGGCGAGGACCGCGAGCCCGGCGGTCCGTTTGGACCGGCGCCGGAGCGGCTCGAGGGTTACGGGACGGAAGGGACGCGGCATGGGCGTATACCCCCAGTGACTAGGTCTGCTGAACAGGACCGACCCCAATGGTCGGAACCTAACCAGAAACCGGCTTCGTCCGTAAGGTCCCTCCAGATCGCGATTAGGGGGCTAAACGCAGGTCGGTGGCAAGGTGGGGGCATGGAGCTTCTGCGGGAGAAGGACCATGTCTTCCTCGACTTCGACGGGCCCGTGTGCGACGTGTTCGCCAGGCTTCCGGCGAGCGAGGTGGCGGACAGGCTCAACCGCCTCATCGAACCCGAGGTGATCGCCTCGGCCGATCCGTTCGACGTGCTCAGGTACGCGGCCTCGTGCGGGCCCAACACCGGGTACGTCGTCGAGCGGCAGCTCAGCCGCTTCGAAGGGGAGGCCGTCGCCCTGATCTCACCGGCTCCGGGTGTCGCGGAAGTGCTCCGCGACTGGCGCGCGCAGGGGTTCACGGTGACGATCGTCAGCAACAACTCCGTCGACGCGATCAGGTCCTTCCTGGGATTGCACGAACTCGCCGGGCACATCCGCGGGATCAGCGCCCGGACGACGAGCGATCCCGCGCTGCTGAAGCCAGGGCCTGCGCTTATCGACGCCGCGGTGAAGGCCCTCGGCACGTCGCCGGGTCAGTGCGTCATGGTCGGCGACTCTGCCGCGGACATCCTGGCCGCCCGCGTCGCCGGCGTCGCTTCGATCGCGCTGGCGAAGACACCCGCCAAGCGCAGGGCCCTCGCGGCCCTCGACCCGGATGCCCTGGTGACCGACCTCGCGGACCTGCGTTTAGCGGGCTAATCGCGATCCGGTGGTGGCGGGTGGGACAAAAGGGCCGGTCAGGGGCTCGCGGACAAGGTGAGCGGACCCTCCTTGCGAAGCTGGCACTCACATGGCTAGAGTGCTAATTGCACGGCCCGAACACGCCCCGGCACCCGCGACGGCGGGGGTGGTAGGA
The DNA here is from genome assembly GCF_042797905.1 of Amycolatopsis sp. NPDC057786. Lineage (NCBI taxonomy): Bacteria > Bacillati > Actinomycetota > Actinomycetes > Pseudonocardiales > Pseudonocardiaceae > Amycolatopsis > Amycolatopsis sp. NPDC057786. The sequence goes on along the minus strand of NZ_JBHVKW010000051.1, from coordinate 7,270 downwards.
GCCGTAACTCATCCTGCCAACGCTTTCGACGACCGTGGAGGTCAACCCGGTGAGCGTGAACATCAAGCCGCTCGAGGACAAGATCGTTGTCCAGACGAGTGAGGCCGAGGAGACGACCGCTTCCGGCCTCGTCATCCCCGACACCGCCAAGGAGAAGCCCCAGGAGGGCAAGGTTCTGGCCGTGGGCCCGGGCCGCATCGACGACAAGGGCAACCGCGTCCCGCTCGACGTTTCCGTCGGCGACGTCGTCATCTACTCCAAGTACGGCGGCACCGAAGTGAAGTACAACGGTGAGGACTACTTGATCCTTTCCGCTCGCGACGTGCTGGCCGTCATCAACTGACGTCCGCTCTCAGCGCATGACGCCCCGGGCCCCGCATTGCCGGGGAACGGGGCGTTCGTGTTTTCCGAGCTTTAGAACTGGAAGGTAAGCGGAACAGGCCATGCCCAAGCAGATCAGTTTCGACGAGGACGCTCGTCGCGCGCTCGAGCGCGGGGTGAACAAGCTCGCCGACGCGGTCAAGGTCACCCTCGGCCCGCGCGGTCGCCACGTCGTGCTCGACAAGAAGTTCGGCGGCCCGACCATCACCCTCGACGGTGTCACCGTCGCTCGTGAGATCGAGCTCGACGACCCGTTCGAGAACCTCGGCGCCCAGCTCGCCAAGAGCGTCGCCACCAAGACCAACGACGTCGCCGGTGACGGCACCACCACCGCGACCGTGCTCGCGCAGTCGCTGGTGAAGGTCGGCCTGCGCAACGTCGCCGCCGGTGCCAACCCGACCGCCGTCGGCCGTGGCATCGAGGCCGCCGCGGAGAAGGTCATCGCGGTCCTCAAGGAGAAGGCGACCCCGGTCAAGGGTCGCGACAACATCGCCCAGGTCGGCACCGTCACCTCCCGTGACGCGGCCATCGGCGCCCTGCTCGGCGAGGCCGTCGAGCGGGTCGGCGAAGACGGTGTCATCACGATCGAGGAGTCGTCCACGCTGGCGACCGAGCTCGTGATCACCGAGGGTGTGCAGTTCGACAAGGGTTTCCTGTCGGCGCACTTCGCGACCAACCCGGAGGAGCAGAAGGCGATCCTCGAGGACGCCTACATCCTGCTGGTCCGCGAGAAGATCTCGGCGCTGGCCGACCTGCTCCCGGTGCTGGAGAAGGTCGTCGAGGCCAAGAAGCCGCTGCTGATCATCGCCGAGGACGTCGACGGTGAAGCGCTGTCGACCCTCGTCGTGAACTCGCTGCGCAAGACGATCACCGCCGTCGCGGTCAAGGCGCCGTTCTTCGGCGACCGCCGCAAGGCGTTCCTGGACGACCTCGCGGTCGTCACCGGCGGCGAGGTCATCTCGGCCGAGATCGGGCACAAGCTGTCCGAGACCACGCTGGCCCAGCTGGGCAACGCCCGCCGGATCGTCGTCACCAAGGACGACACCACGCTCGTCGACGGTGCCGGCACCAAGGACGACATCGCGGCCCGCGTCGCGCAGATCCGCAAGGAGATCGAGAACACCGACTCCGACTGGGACCGCGAGAAGCTGCAGGAGCGGCTGGCGAAGCTCGGCGGCGGTGTCGCGGTGATCAAGGTCGGCGCGGCCACCGAGACCGAGCTGAACGAGCGCAAGCACCGCATCGAGGACGCCGTGGCTTCGACCAAGGCGGCCGTCGAAGAGGGCATCCTGCCCGGCGGTGGCTCGGCGCTGGTGCACGCGGTCAAGGAGCTCGACGGAGGCCTCGGCCTCGAGGGCGACGAAGCGACCGGTGTGCGCATCGTCCGCGACGCGCTGTCCGCCCCGCTGTTCTGGATCGCGACCAACGCGGGCCACGAGGGTGCGGTCATCGTGAACAAGGTCCAGGAGCAGGGCTGGGGGCACGGCTTCAACGCCGCCACCGGTGAGCTCACCGACCTGCTGGCCGCCGGCATCGTCGACCCGGTCAAGGTGACCCGGTCCGCGGTGGCGAACGCCGCTTCCATCGCCCGGCTCGTGCTCACGACGGAGAGCTCCATCGTCGAGAAGCCGGTCGAGGAGGAGCCCGCCGCGGCCGGTCACGGCCACGCGCACTAGTTCCACCCCAGAAACGGGGCGGTACTCCATCCGGAGTGCCGCCCCGTTTTCGTACCCGGTGCCGACCTGCGTTTAGCCCCCTAATCGCGATCCGGCGCCGGAGACGCGGAAGGGCGGCACCCCACCCGGATGCCGCCCTTCCGCGTCGTCGACTCGGCCGGTTCAGCCGTTCGACATGCTCAATGTGCGCTTGTCCGCCTTGATGATGTGCTCGCGTTCCGATTCCGACAGTCCGCCCCAGATGCCGTACGGCTCGTGCACGGCGAGCGCGTGGTTCCGGCACATGGCCAGTACCGGGCAGGCCAGGCACACGGCTTTGGCCCTCGCCTCGCGGCGGGCTCTGGCCGGCCCGCGCTCGCCGTCAGGGTGAAAGAAGGACGCGCTGTCCATGCCTCGGCACGACCCTTCGAGCTGCCAGTCCCACACATCCGCGTTGGGTCCTGGGAGCCTGCGTGTGTCCGCCATCCTGACCGCCTCCGTCATCCGGTCGAAGCGTTTACGTGCTCTGCTGCGCTGCGGATACTCCATTCGGTGCAACGGCGGTAACGTTAGAAGCGCGCCAATACTTGTTCAAGAGATTCAAGACGATTCAGCCGTTAGGCATCCCCCGGATGTGTGAGCGGTACTTTCCGTTCCGGTTGCCCCGGTCCCTGCCTGCCTGGATATTGGGTCGAGTGGGATCTCGGATCAGCAGTGAAGAACCCACCCTGCCGGTGGCCTCGGTCGCTCGCCGGCTCGGGGTCGCGCCGTCCACCCTGCGCACCTGGGACCGCAGATACGGCGTAGGGCCGAGCCGCCACACCAACGGCCGTCACCGTCGCTACGGCAGCTCCGACATCGGCCGCCTCGAACTGATGCAGCGCGCGTTGCTTCGCGGCGCCTCGACGGCTGAAGCGGCGAAGTACGCCCTGGAGCAGATGCCCCGGACGGCGACGGAGCCACCGGAAGCCGTCGTGGTCCAAGTGGAGGAGCGGGCCGCCGCGCCGCCGGCCGACGACCATGACGTTCCGTCCCGCCTTGCCAGGCGCTTGAGCACCGCCGCGCTCGCGATGGACTTCGGCGCGGTCCAGCGCATGCTCGCCGACACGATCCGCGAACTCGGCGTCCTGCCGGCCTGGACCGGTGTCGTGTCGCCGGTCCTGACGGCGCTCGGCGCGCGCTGGCGCGGTGTCAGCGCCGGCGCGGAGGTCGAGTACCTGCTCGCCGAATGCGTGTACGCCGCCCTCGTCCGCGCGACGCCCGTGCTGCGCGAACCGCGCAATCAGCGTCCGGTCCTGCTGACCTGCGTCCCGGACGAGCGCGACAATCTGCCCATGTACGCGCTCGCCGCGGCGCTGGCGGGACGCCGGGTCGGCGCCCAGCTGTTCGGGGCGTCCCTGCCCGCCGAAGTGCTCGCCGTGACCGTTCGCCGCAGCGTCCCGGCGGCGGTCGTCCTCTGGTCGGGACGCCGCGCGACCGCGGATCCTCGACTGTTCGCCAGGATCTCCCGCGGTCGTCAGCGCAGCAGGCTCTTCGCGTGCGGGCCCGGCTGGGATCCCGCCACCCTCCCGGACAAGATCGAACTGCTCGGCGAACTGACGACCGCGGCCGACCGGATAGAGCACGTTCTTGTCGGTGCGAGGCGATAGAAAGGACGCATGGAATCGTCCTTGCGGTCCGCCGCGTTCGGTGACGGCGTGCCGTCGCCGAGTTCCTTCGCGGTGCCCGTGTCTCCTCGCGGACGGTTGCTCGCCGCGATCGGGCTCGGCGCCCGCGGCCGGTACGCGGCGGCGGCCACGCTGCTGAACGGTTTGCGCACCGGCAAGGATCCGGTGGTCGCTTCGTTGGCCGCGAGCACGCTGGCGTCGCACCGGCGGCAGTTGGGCGGGCACGCGGCGGCTCTCGTCCTCGACGGCGAGGCGCTCGCGCGGGTCATCACCGAGCCGCGAGGTGCATCCGACCCCGACGGTCTGGACACCGAGGGGGCTCGGGCGGACGCCCTTCTCGGCCTCGCGGCGGACAACCTGGGGCGCGGCAGGCTGGCCGCCGCCCGGAAGTTGCTCGCCCGTGCGGACGTGCACACCGGCAACTGGCGGACCCGGACCAGGGCCGGTTGGGTGGGCGCGGAAATCGAACTGGCGAGTAACATTTCCGCCGCGGCGATCGCACCTGCGGAAATGGCGTGGGAAACCGCGCGCGCCAGGGGTTCGTGCCGGCATGTCGTCAAATCACAGCTCGTACTCGCCGTGACGATCGCGAATGCCGGTTCCGCTGAGCGGGACCGCGCGAAAGCGCTGGTCGAGAGCGCGCGCGAAACCGCCGAGAAATACGAATTCAATTCACTTCTGTGGGTGGCGTGCCTGGTCGGGGCGGACTTCGGGGCAGGACACGCCGATGAGTATCGATTCAGAGGGGCAGAAGTGTTGCACGCAGTGTTACGGCATGCGGATCCTTGCGGGAGGTGGCTCGCCCGGGAATCTCCGTGGGTGCCCCTCTGATGGCGTCTAGCCTGTTGGAGGGCCCATTCCGGCAACCGGGCTAAGAACTTTCAAAAAAAGCCACCGGATCGTGTCAAGGTTCGGGCTAAAGCGTCCGATAGGGGAAGTGGAATGTCACCCGGCTGCAGGAAGGAAACCCCGTGACGACGGTCTTGATCTGCGACGACCGACGCAGTGTCCGCGAAGGGCTCACTCGAGTGATGTCCGCGGTCCCAGGGGTCAGTCGCATCGACTGCGTAGCGCACGGTGACGAGCTGCTGGCCCGGTACTCCCGTCAGCCAGTCGACGTCGTGCTGGTCGGTACCCAGCGCGCCGTCCCGACCGGCGTCGAAGCCACCCGGCGGCTCGTCTCGGCGAACCCCCAAGCGAACGTGATCGTGTTCGGCGCCCCGGACGACGCGGGCAGTATCGCCGCCGCCATCGCCGGCGGCGCCCGCGGCTACCTGCGCTGGGACGCCTCGCGTCCCGAGCTGGTCGCCGCACTGGCGCACACGCTCGCCAGCACCTCGGTGCCGGCGCCGCGTCAGCCGTCCGATCCCGGCGTCCAGCTCACCGAGCGAGAGCTTCAGGTGCTTCGCGGGATGAGCCAGGGCAAGAGCAACGGGCAGATCGGACGCGAGCTGTATCTGTCCGAAGACACCGTGAAGACCCACGCGCGCCGCTTGTTCCGCAAGCTCGGCGTACGAGACCGCGCTCAGGCGGTCGCCCACGGATTCCGCCGTGGACTTGTTTCCTGACAACGCTTTCTTGATTTCAACGGCGAGATCGCACAACGGGTGACGAACGGGCCGGGGGTGTACCCCTGGCCCGTACCTGTGTTCCCTGTCACGCTTCGCGCATTTATGTTCACCGCTCGGGCACCCTGGCCCGAGCGAGTCCGCCTCCGGGTGGACCGTCGTACCCCACTGTGTTCCGGCTCGTTGAAAGTTCGACCACGAGCGAAAGGGACCAGGAAGATCCGGGTTCAGCGCGCACGCCAGCAGGTCGGCGCGCCGATGACGGCCGTCAACGAAGGCGGCGAACCCGAGCGGTACGGTAGCTGTCACCGGGTAGTGGATTCCGAAGTCACACGCCGGACTCTTTGCACGCCTATACGTAACACTGGGACTGTTGTCTGCGATGGCCAATGTGGGGGACGGACTGGATGAGCCGGTCGCCGCTGCTGTTGAGGGTGACCCTCAAGCGGTCGAGCGGTTGCTGGCGGCCATCCGTCCTTTGGTAGTGCGGTACTGCCGCGCTCGGGTTGGCAGGCAGGAGCGTTCGTTCGCTTCCGCAGACGACGTTGCTCAGGAGGTGTGTCTCGCGGTGCTCACGGCATTGCCTTCGTACCGTGATCAGGGCCGCCCGTTCCTGGCCTTCGTCTACGGGATCGCCCAGCACAAGGTGGCCGACGCGCATCGCGCCGCGGCCCGTAACCGCGCCGAGCCGGTCGCCGAAGTCCCCGATGAGATCGAGGGCGGCGTCGGTCCCGAGCAGCGTGCCCTCCAAGGCGAGTTGAACGAGCGCATGTCGCAGCTGCTGCGAGTCCTTCCTGACAAACAGCGTGAGATCGTGGTCCTGCGGGTGGTCGTGGGATTGTCCGCCGAAGAGACGGCCGAGGCCGTGGGGTCCACCCCCGGCGCCGTCCGGGTGGCCCAGCATCGCGCCCTCGCGCGCCTACGTAAGGTTCTGGCCGCTGAGGAGGTGATCTGAGTGACCGATCGCGACCATCGGTTCTCCCCTGAGACCGATCGTGAACTGACGGCCTTCGAAAGAGGGCTGACGCCCTCGGAGGCCGAGTTCGCCGCGGATCTGTCGGCCGTCCAGGCCGATGACGCGCTGCTCGACGCACTCGGTGGCTCGGACCCGAAGATGGCCGACGACCTCGGCGATCAAGACCTCAACGCGCTGCTGCTGGCCTGGCGGCGTGACATCGACAGCGAGCCGCTCGCGGAACTCGTCGACGTCGACACCGCCGTCGTCACCGTGAAGACCGCCGCGCTCGCCCGCAAACACGGGGGAAGACGCCGGCTGCTGGTCCCGGTGGCCGCCGCCGCGGCCGTCCTGGCCATCGCCTTCGCCGGTACCGGTCTCGCCGCGAAGGACGCGCAGCCTGGTGACACGCTCTGGGGCCTGACCAAGGTGCTTTACGCCGACCACGCCCGGTCGGTCGAGGCCGCCGCGGCGGCCAAACTCGATCTCGAAAAGGCCAACCTCGCGCTCGCCGGCGGGCGCCTCGACGACGCCCGTAAGGCGCTCGACGAGGCCCAGGCCGCGCTGACCCAGGTGACCGACGAAGAGAACCGCGATCAACTGCTCGAACAGCACCGCCAGTTGAGTGCTCAGCTGCAGAACCCCGGCCAGCAGCCCTTGCCGCCGGATCAGCAGCAGCCGTCGCAGACCCCGGTCGCGACCACGCCTCCGCCCAGCCCGCAGCCGACCGCTCCGCCGACGTCGCTGCCCGGAGGCGGCAACCCCGGCACGAGTCTGCCGGGCACCACGACTCCCTCGCCGACTCCGCCGACCACGAGCAGCGAGCCGCCACCGCCCACGACGTCCACGACGCCGCCGGCCTCGGGCAACGATCCCGGTGGCTCGCGGAACGAGCCGACGCCGGGCGCCGGAGCGCAGGCTCCCGCCGCGGGCGAGACGACGTAGCACCCCTAAAACGCCGAAGGGCCTGGTGAGATCTCTCACCAGGCCCTTTCGTTATGTCTCAGATCGCGTTTAGCCCGCTAAAGGCGATCGCCTTTAGCG